>CALBPW010000257.1 GCA_937899145.1 uncultured Bacteroidota bacterium | reverse complement strand
GATCGCCAAATGGATCTTTACCTTGCACCTTTCGATGTGCTTGGTACAATGGCGCATATCACAATGTTGCAAAGCATCGGACTGCTTGAAAAATCGGAGCTTGACACACTTTTGGTTGAACTGAAGAAGATTTACGCCATCGCTGTAGCCGGTAATCTGAAAATTGAAGACGGTGTTGAGGATATTCACTCGCAAGTGGAATTAATGTTGACGCGCACGCTTGGCGATATGGGCAAAAAAGTGCATAGCGGGCGCTCACGCAACGACCAAGTGCTTGTCGATATGAAACTTTATTTGCGGCATGAGGTGAAACAAATTTTTGGCTTGGTTAGCAATCTGTACAATACACTTATTGGCTTGAGCAACAAACATAAAGACGACCTTATGCCAGGCTACACCCATTTGCAAGTTGCCATGCCATCGTCGTTTGGTTTATGGTTTGGCGCGTATGCTGAAAGTTTAACCGACGATTTGCGTTTGTTAAGTGCTGCTTATCAGATAATTAATCAGAATCCATTAGGTTCGGCAGCAGGCTACGGCTCATCGTTCCCGCTTAATCGTACAATGACAACTAAATTGCTTGGTTTCAGTGATTTAAATTATAATGTGGTGTATGCTCAAATGGGACGTGGAAAAACCGAACAAAACCTCAGTTTTGCAATGGCGGCACTTGCGCAAACACTTAGCCGTATGGCGATGGATATGTGTATGTACAATTCGCAAGACCTTGGATTTGTGCATATTCCTGACGAATTTACAACAGGATCGTCAATTATGCCGCATAAAAAGAACCCTGATGTATGGGAGCTTGTGCGCGGAAAATGTAATCGCATAAAGGCACTTCCAACTGATTTGACACTTACTATATCAAACCTACCATCGGGTTATCATCGTGATTTACAGTTGCTTAAAGAACAAATAATTCCTGTTATAACCGATTTGAAAGATTGCCTTATTTTGGCAGAATTGATGTTGAAAAACACTGAAATTAAAAAAGATATTATGTCAGCTCAAAAATATCAGTTGGCATTCAGTGTTGAGGTAGTGAACAAACTTGTGCTGTCAGGCGTGCCGTTCCGAGATGCTTACAAGCAAGTCGCTTACGATATTAAGGAAGGTAAATTCAAACCCGAAACCAATATCCATCACACTCACGAGGGCAGTATTGGTAATCTTTGTAATGATCAAATCGACAGAAAGTTTGCTGAAGTTTCAGCGTCGTTCAGTTTTGAACAAGTTGATACTGCCATAGCAAAACTTGTGGAATAGATGCGTTGTTTGCTTGCAATATTGTTATTGTTGCCGTGTATAAGTTTTGCGCAAAATGAATATGCTGATATTGAGTATGTTAGTGTTGATACGACATCGCAAAACAAAGTGCGGATTAAATGGAAAGTTACGCCAACATTAACAGACCAATCGTACACTATTTATAAATGGGATTCAAAATGGAACAACATCACAAGTGTTAGCGAGACTTCGTCGGAAAACCGCAGCTACACTGATGTAAAGGCTCATCCATTTGAAAGAGCTGAGCGTTATTCCATTTCAACATCGATACCAGGACAACCGGATTCTCCAATTAGCAATAATTGGCATCAAACAATTTTTTTACGAAATGAGGATTATGATAAATGCAAACATGCTTTACAATTGAAATGGACGGCTTATGTTGGTGTTGAAGTAAAATCTTATTCGGTTTATGGCAAAATTTCGGGCGATGAATACCAAATTCTCGGCTCTGCCAACGACACTGTCTTTATTGCTGATAATTTGAAAGAAGGAACTGATTATAGTTTTTGGGTTGTCGCAAAACTTGCGAATGACTTTGTATCTCTCTCAAATATAATAAATTATACGACTTTTAAACCAATGCCGTTAAACGAGTCTAATGTTACTATTGATAGTGTATTTAATCGGCAGGGGCAAATGGAAATTGTTTGCCGAATTGATACGTCAGCCGATTTATTAGGTTATTCTATACAATCGAATGAAAATGGAGATACTCTTTTTCAGAGCTTTGGAAAAGAGATCGGAAGAGCGTCGTGTAGGGAAAGAGTGT
>CALBPW010000256.1 GCA_937899145.1 uncultured Bacteroidota bacterium | reverse complement strand
TACACGACGCTCTTCCGATCTCAAGGTGCAGATATGTGTCCAACTTAAATTGCCAGTCATTGACTGACAATTGGGGTATAGCAGGTAGAACTTTCTCATATTCACAAGATTAGGTCAGCTAAACCCGCGTCCGAAATGTGCGGTAAGTTGATGCGAAAATTCTGTCAGCGTCGAGATGCCATACGCCCCACATTCGCTTGCCATCAACCGTCAAATGCTCAATTCCTCTAAAGTTCTTGATTTTCAAGTTTTTGAATCTGTCCATAATTCATTATTATGTTTTCAGAAAAATAATTCACGAAGATAATCAAACATAATTACAAAAATGTATTTGAGTGTTAATACAGATTCCATTGACAAGTAATCTCCACAAAAAAACCGCTGCAACACAAAGTCTGCAGCGGTTTTAACAAATATTCAATTACTAATTTCCAACTCCTAAATTACGCCTTCTTCACCTCCAAAAGTAAATTCACCTCTTCGTCAATGTCCACCGTGATGGCGTTGTCGGCGGTTAAATCCGATGTTACCTCGATATTGTTGGCAAGTGTCTGGCTTGCAATGTATTGGCGGAAGTTGGCGATGGCGTCGTTCGAGTAGGCGTTGTCCGATATGCGGATATTGATTTTGTCCGTTACCTCAAAACCGCTGTCCTTGCGGATGTTCTGGATACGGTTGACAAGCTCGCGGGCCACGCCTTCGTTTTTCAGCTCATCGGTGATGGTGATGTCGAGAGCCACGGTGAGTGTGCCCTCGTTGGTTACAAGCCAGCCCGGAATATCTTCCGACACAATCTCAACATCGGTGCGGACAAGTGTAATTGTTTGTCCATCAACAGCAATGTCGAATTTTTCATCGGTTTCTATTTTGGCAATATCTTCTTGGCTCATCTGACCGATGGCTGCCGAAATCTGCTTCATAATCTTGCCGTACTTCGGACCTAAAACTTTGAAATCGGGTTTGATGCGTTTTACCAAAATGCCAGTTGTATTTTCCAATAGTTCAATGTCTTTCACATTAACTTCGGTCATAATTATCTGCTTGACAAGTTCAATTTGGCGGCGCATTTTTTCGTTATGGATAGGCACCATTATTTTGCTAAGCGGTTGGCGCACCTTCAGGCTCACTTTGCGGCGCAAGCCAAGCACCAACGACGATATGCGTTGCGCTAATGCCATGCGCTCCTCAAGGTCGGTGTCGATGGCCGATGTGTCGGTTTTGGGGAATGTTGCCAAGTGCACCGATTGGCTGTCGCGGCCGGTAGCCGATGTGAGGTTGCAGTACAGCATATCCATATAGAATGGCGCTATAGGGCTGCCAAGCACTGCCACGGTTTCAAGGCAGGTGTAGAGCGTTTGGTAGGCGGCAATCTTGTCGTTGTCGTACTGTCCGCCCCAAAAGCGTTTGCGGTTCAGACGCACATACCAGTTGCTCAGGTTGTCGATGACGAAATCCTGAATGGCGCGGCCGGCGCGGGTTGGCTCGTAGTTGTCGAGTGCGTCTTGCACTTCTTTTATTAGCGAGTTTAAAAGCGATAGAATCCAACGGTCAATCTCAGGACGCTCAGCCAACGGAATGTCTTTTTCCTTGTAAGTGAATCCATCTACATTAGCGTATAGTGCAAAGAAACTGTATGTGTTATAGAGAGTTCCGAAGAATTTGCGTTTCACCTCGTCAACGCCCTCGATGTCGAATTTCAGGTTGTCCCACGGCTGCGCGTTGGTAATCATATACCAGCGGAGCGGGTCGCTGCCGTATTTTTCGATTGTGGCAAACGGGTCAACGGCGTTGCCCAGGCGTTTCGACATCTTGCTGCCGTTTTTGTCCAGCACAAGTCCGTTCGAGATGATGTTTTTGAATGCCACTTTGCCGTTTATCATTGTGCTGATGGCGTGCAGAGTGTAGAACCAGCCGCGTGTTTGGTCGACGCCCTCGGCAATAAAGTCGGCGGGGTAGAGTGTGTCGAAATCGTCTTTGTGCTCAAACGGCCAGTGGCGCTGCGCAAACGGCATTGCGCCCGAGTCGAACCAAACATCTATCAGGTCTTTCTCGCGATACATCGGTTTTCCGCTTGCCGAAACCAGCACCACTGCATCGATGTAAGGGCGGTGAAGGTCTATTTTCTCGTAGTTTTCTTTTGTGTAATCGCCTATTTTGAAGCCTTTGGCGGTGTATGGATTTTCTTTCATCAAGCCTGATGCAATGGCTTTTTCAATTTCGTTGCAAAGTTCTTCAACTGAGCCAATGCAGATTTGCTCTGTTCCGTCTTCGGTGCGCCAAATGGGCAGCGGGGTTCCCCAATAGCGCGAGCGGCTGAGATTCCAGTCGTTCAGGTTCTCGAGCCATTTTCCAAAGCGGCCTTCGCCGGTGCTTTGCGGTTTCCAGTTGATGGTTTTGTTCAGTTCCACCATCTGGTCTTTAACCGCCGAAGCCTTGATAAACCAGCTGTCGAGCGGATAGTAGAGCACCGGCTTGTCGGTGCGCCAGCAGT
>CALBPW010000255.1 GCA_937899145.1 uncultured Bacteroidota bacterium | reverse complement strand
CGAGTTCGGCATAGTCAACAGCTGCGCTAAAAGTGCATTCGTAATTTACAGTTAGCGGTTGGCAACCTTTGGCGGAAGTAGGCGTGATGGTTGTTGTAACCTCAGGGCAGACATCAAAACTTTTGCTTGCGGATGCCGGGCAGTTGTAACCGATTGATGTTTTGAGAGTCAGATTGTATTCTGATTTTGACGCAGTATGGTTTTCGAAATATATCGTGTCTTTACCATAATCCTTATCTACACTTACCACTTTTGTCTCAGTGCCATCGTTTAACCTCCAAGAGTATATGGTACCGCCTTTACTTTTATTATCGATAACTACACCTTTGGGGCTACAATTGCTAAGCTCAGTCATTTCAAAGTCTGCATTTATCTTGTTGTAGCCGTATGTCCAAACAAGGATAAATGTATCTTGTGGCGGAAGCGTTATATCGTCAATTGTTGTTGGTATTTGACGCTTGTAGCAACGGCGAGTGAATGTTACTCGGTAAACGTTTGGTCCTATTGGCGGGTGTACAAGTGGTGAACTTGACGTTTTGTCATTTTTGCTTACAAATGTTACTGTGTCATTGTTCATATATTCCTCAAGTGCAGAACCTCGTATGTATTCCCAATTATATTTTATACCGCCACTTGCTCGTAATTGAATAGTATCATCGTAGCAATATCTTGCGTAGTCTGAATCAAAATCTTCTGATTCTATTACCGCAGTTCCTTGGTTGTCACCAAATGACGAAAAATATCCGTATTGGCAACTGCCTGCGTTGTCGCCATTAATTATAGCAAGGTGGAATATTCCTGATGTGTTTTGTACTCTAATAGTTCCGCCAGCACTTACTTTTTCTATGTTTCCATTTTTTGAAGAAAACTTCATATGCTCGCGTGTCAGATAGCACCAACCTGTACCCGGAATCGTATCAAACCAACTTTTAGGTAACGAATATTTTGTACCATTAACAGTTACTATGAAATTTTCTTTATCAATCTCTTTACACATTATATTTAGCCAAAAATCGAAAGCTGTTGTTGTCGAACGAGATACAGTTACATCTTCCGAGCCTGTACAACCTTTTATGGTTGGTAGTATAGCTCCACCAACTTCGGCACCGCTACTGCCCGATATGTGCCAAACAATAATGTTTTTATCTGCTTTTATATGAACAGCATCGTAGTTTTTATTTGGAGATACCTCCATATTTTTACTATTTAGTAGCAGTTTATTCCATTTTCCAATACCATTAAGAGTTTTTGGGGTAAGATTTTCTCCTTCGTCAGTTGTAAATTCTATAGTTGTTGTTCCTGATTCAGTTGCCATAAAATATACATTCTCGTACATTCGGTTATTGCCACCATCGTTTGCTAATTGTCCACGCATTACAACGTATTCTTTACCAGCTAATTCAACAGGAACTAATTGGTCGCCGGCGGCATCCCAACTTAAGCCTTTGCCTCCAGCAGATTCACTAACATATTTTGCAAGCAATGAATCATCTTTCCATTGGACTGCTATTTTGCCATCTGAATTTATAATTGTGCCAGTTAATTTCTTTTTTGTTCCTTTGTCTTGACTTGCGGCCTGTAGGTTTAATGTTTGCCCTTTTTTTAGTGAAAATGCAGCTTTTTTTTTCGTGCTATTTGGCCAATTACTTATTAACCCTGTTTCCTGAAGGGTTACTGTTACTTCGCAATCTTCTACTGCAACAATATCTATTGCGTACCACGCTCCAGGTTTGTTGTTTGCACAATCTATTCCCATTCTATCACCAGCACCAGCCCAGGCTTTATCACAGTTTCCAACATCTTCACCAGGAACTATAAAGTGATTTCCGAAAGCGTTTTTGCCTTTAAGTGCCCAAATGTCGCAGTTATTGGTGTTGCCACGTTGTAGGTATGCAGTTATAGAGTCGGTTGAGGTTATGTGAATGCCTTTGTTTTGCGGAACGCAACTTTCGCCACAAAGCCCGCTTTCTATTATGTTATATCTGTCTGCAGATTGATTATCATCATTAAAATAATTTTTGAAGTTGTAATTGTCTTGTTGGTATGGGCTTAGAGTTATTGTTTGTGTTTCGAATCCCGTGGTGTTACAGGGCATTTCAATAGTTACTTTAACTGTTCTACTTGTAGCATTGGTCAGAAATAGTTTTGGCTCATCTTCTTCGTGTTGAGCAGTAAGCTGTGGCACGCAAAACCAGAACTCGGTATCGGTTTGGGCGAAAATGTTTATTGTGGAAAATGTTAGTAAAATGCTTATTGATAATATTTTAAATATGTTTTTCATGTTAATCCGCCTTTTGTACAAATAGTTTGTAAAAGTACTCTTTTTTTGTGTATAAATCTATAAAATAAATTGGCTCTGTTGCGAATTAACTTTTGTGCTGCAAAAACATTTTGGCTTGTATCTTTTCTAATAGGAAACGATAAAAATACCTTAGCGATAAGTGGTAAAATAAACATACTTATCGCGATGGTATCTGATTATTGTTTAGCGGTAACTGTTTAATCAACTGATTGTAAATCAAAATATTAAATTAAATTTCACTCCAAAATAAGTCATCAATTGTAACTTGGTTGTCAACGATATGTGAGTGTTTGTTTTCTTTGAGACCGTGGGATGTTACCATCGTCAAATGTATGGTTTGCCCCATGGTTGCAGACTCACGGAAAATTGAAACACGGTTTTCAAGAGTTGTGCGGTACAACGAGGATATTTCATACTTTTTGTCGGAATATTTCATTTCGCAGATGTTGATTATCCCGTCGGCACGCTCTATCAGAAGGTCGATTTGAGTGCCATGCGCACTGTCGTCGGCTGTTTTGCTCCACGAACAGACGTTACATGACACGCCAGATATGCCAATGGCATGTTTCAATTGCTCCACATGCCTAAGGCACACTTGCTCAAAGGCATAGCCGTACCAGTTGGAGCGTTGCTGGTCTTTCATTTCAGTGAAAAAACGTGGATTATGGACATTGTTGTCCTTTACAAACCGCAGGTAAAAAAGCGAATACAAGTCTGTCAGTTGGTACAACACATCACGCTGACGCTTGCCAAACGAGGAGTATTTGCGGACGATGTCGCAGTTGCAAAGATTGTCCAATATGGTTGTAAGCGTGCCGTTATCGCTTATTTTCAGTGAGTTGACAATTTCTTGGCGGGTCATTCCCTTCATCTTTTTGCTGAGTAAGACGACAACACGCTGATACGCAACAGAATCGTTGAACAGCGACCGCATCATAAAATCATACTCCATATTGAGTTCCGCGTTGCCTGCAAAAAAGAGCCTGTCAATATTTTGTTGGGGACTTTGCTTGCCGTCAACCATTTCCCAATAATACGGAATGCCGCCCCAAGCCATATAACCTTGCAAAATGAGTTGCCTGTTCCATTTGATTTTGCGGGCTTTGAGGAAAGATTCGGTTTCTGCCAACGTGAAGGGTTTCAGATAGATACGACAGGTTACACGGTTGTGTAGTCCGCCTTTGTCGCCAAGCAACTTGTTGATAATCCATGTTGTGCTCGACCCGCAAACTATCATTTTAATTCCGTTTTGGCTCGATGCCCACATGTTCCAAAACGATTCCAAAGCCCTTATGAAATTGGATTTGGGAGTGTCGAGCCATGGCAGCTCATCGATAAAAAGAATGATCTCTCCTTCTGTATCCGGCGGGAGCAGCTCTTCAGTGCCCGGTTTTACTATCGCATAGCTGGTATCCGCATATGGCAGGCCAATGCTGCCCTCCCTGTATTCATGGGCCGGCGTCAGGCAGCTGGCGGTAACGCATTCCGTGAGCCCATAGCCCTCCTGCACCTGGATCGAGGCGTTGTGTTCTTTCAGGAAAGCATCCACTAAATTATCATTTTCACTACCCTCATTTTTATCATCAACAACCTGTTTTACATCATTAACTATATCGATGATGTTTTCTATTAAATACGCTGTTATCAAAATAATACACAATGTGCTTACATCAAAAAAAATAAAATGCCAGAATATTTAAAACATAAAGGAAATCATGGGGCAGGTGGGGCAGGTGGGAGACGACTCAAGATATCCTACAGTAGATC
>CALBPW010000254.1 GCA_937899145.1 uncultured Bacteroidota bacterium | reverse complement strand
CGGAAGTAATCTTGTACCCGCCGAACCTCAAGCGTGACAACTGGGCGCGGGCCGGGAGGGCCGTCCCCAGGAAAACCGCCAGCAGCAGAATCAGTATGCACTTGGTTTTCAATCTAATCACGTTTAAAGATATCTCTTGTATACACTTTTTCAGCCACATCGTCCATTCGGCGAGTGCGAATTTGCACTTCAACCCAATGGTTATCAGGCCCCATAACCGTTGTGTGTAGCGATTCGTAGCCACTGGCGCGCGGTGTCGAAATCCAATCGCGAAGACGCGTCGGGTTTGGCTGGTAAATGTTTGTAATTAAACTATATACGTTCCAACAAGCCTCTTTTTCTTTTTCTTCGGGTATGTTATCTAAGATGATGCGGACAGCAAATAAATCGTAAATTTCTGATATATCGACACCTTGCTTTTTAATTTTTCCGTAAATCGAATTTACTGATTTTGGACGTCCTTTTATTTCGTATTGATAGCCTTTGCTTTGCAACGCTTCATTAATCGATTGTTTAAATCGATTAATGTACTCTTCGCGTTTACTTTTGGTTTCGTTAAGAGTGTGTGCAATGTTGTAGTAAATTACTGGCTCTGTGTATTTTAGCGAAATGTCTTCGAGTTCGGTTTTTATATGGTAAAGCCCAAGACGATGTGCGATTGGAGCATAAAGAGCGCGTGCTGTTTGTGCTATTTTGAGTTGACGTTCAGGCGGATAGAGTTTAATTTGGCGGATTTTATCAAGGGTGTCGGCAAGTTTCAGCAGAACAACGCGCACGTCTCTTGTTATTGTGAGCACAAGCGATATGTAATTCTCGCTGTTTATTTGCAGTTTCTCTTTTTGTAACTTGCTTATTTTCAGCATCTCGTTTATGATAAAAGGCACTTGTTTACCAAAATTGTTTTCTATTTGTTGGCTTATAAATGTCTCGTTGATGGGTGTTTCGTGTAGCAGAGCGGCAATTATTGACACGTTACTCAAACTGATTTCTTCGGCAACAATGGTTGCTACGCGCAAAGCATGTATGTAAGCCGATTCTCCCGTTTCGCGAGTTACGTTTATAAGTTGCTCGCGAGCAAAAGTACACGCACGACGCACTTTTTCAGTGCCGGCATTATCGGCTTTGCCAATCAACTCAAATAGATGCTTCTCAAGTTCTTCCATCAATTATAGTGCAAGTTAAAAATGTAACGCAAATTTATAACTATAACTGAAAGTATCTGGTGCGATTTGAGTTTTTTACCTATATGGTTGTTTCTTAAAATCGGGAAAAAAGGCATATTTTGTATTGCAAGTTAAATTCTATCTTTCTAACTCTTAACTTTTTTACCTTTGCCGCTCAAAAAATGTAGAATATGATTTCAGTTAGTAACTTGACAGTTGAGTTTTCGGGTGTTCCGTTGTTCAATGATATTAGTTTTTTGCTAAATCCGCGCGATCGTGTCGGTTTGACGGGTAAAAACGGCGCTGGAAAATCGACATTGTTGAGAGTGCTTTGTGGCGAACAGCCGTACGACAAGGGGCAGGTGTCGGTGCCAAAAGGTGTGACTATTGGCTATCTTCCTCAGCAACTGAGTGTTATCGATACTCGTACGCTTTACGAAGAGGCGCAAAGTGCATTTGCTGAGGTTAAGCGACTTGAAGCCGAAATAGCAAAACTTAATCAGCAATTGGCAGACAGAACAGATTATGAATCAGATGATTACTTGCAACTTATTAATCGGCTTACTGAAAAAAACGACCGATTTCACTTACTTAGCGGGCAAAATATTGATGGCGAGATTGAAAGCACACTTATCGGTTTAGGTTTTGAGCGGACTGATTTTCAGCGGCCTACAGCTGAATTTAGTGGCGGTTGGCGTATGCGCATCGAACTTGCAAAAGTGCTGCTTCGCCACCCCGATGTTTTGTTACTCGACGAGCCTACCAACCACCTTGATATAGAGTCGGTTCAATGGTTTGAGAATATGCTGAAAACCTACGAAGGTGCGGTTATGGTTGTCTCGCACGACCGCGCGTTCCTCGATAACCTGACAAACCGCACAATCGAAATATCGCTTGGAAAAATTTACGATTTCAAACTGCCTTACTCACAATATGTTATACAACGTCAGGAGCAACTTGAGCAGCAATTGGCAGCGTATGAGAATCAACAAAAAATGATTGAGGACACTGAGAAGTTTATCGAGCGATTCCGATACAAAGCGACAAAGGCCGTGCAAGTTCAGTCGAGGATTAAACAGTTGGAAAAAATTGAACGCATTGAAATTGATGAGTTTGACACATCGGCAATTCATTTCCGGTTTCCACCAGCTCCACACTCGGGGCAAATTGTTGTTGAGGCAAAGGCTGTCACGAAAAAGTTTGACGAAAAATTGGTGCTCAGCGACATCGATTTTACACTTGAACGCGGGCAAAAAGTGGCTTTTGTGGGGCGCAATGGTGAGGGCAAAACCACAATGGCAAAGGTTATTTTGGGTATTCATCAGTGCGATGGCGCAGTAAAAATCGGGCATGGTGTGAAAATTGGCTATTATGCTCAAAATCAGAGTGAAATGCTCGATTATGGCAAAACTGTTTTCCAAACTATCGACGATGTTGCAAAAGGCGAAATCCGGACAAAAATCCGTGATATTTTGGCTGCATTTTTGTTTCGTGGCGAGGATATTGACAAGAAAGTGAGCGTGTTAAGCGGAGGAGAAAAGGCACGCCTGTCGATGGCAAAATTGCTACTCGACCCCGCAAATTTGCTTGTGCTTGATGAACCAACCAATCATCTTGATATGCGGTCGAAAGATATTCTGAAGCAGGCGCTTATGGCCTACGACGGTACGCTTGTCATTGTCTCGCACGACCGTGATTTTCTTGATGGCATGGTGAACATCGTTTATGAGTTCCGAAATCATAAAATGAAGCAGCATTTAGGCGGCATTAGCGATTTTCTGTATCGTAAAAAGATGGAAAATATGGAGCAATTGAATGTCGTTCAGAAAGAACAAAAAACAGAAATTCAAAAGGCTCAAAATCAATCTTCTACACCTCAAAATAAATTAACTTACGAACAACAAAAAGAACAGGAGCGGCGTGTTAAAAAAGCCAAAAAAGCAGTTGACGATTGCGAAGCAAAAATTGTTGAATTTGAAAGTGCAATTGCCGAAATGGATAATCAGCTTGCAAGTAAGCCGGAAAGTGCTGATACTGATTTTTTTAACAAATACGAATCGCTTAAAAAACAACTTGCTGACGAACTTAATAATTGGGAAAAGTTGTCAGCTGAATTTGAACGATTGCCGAATTGATTTATAGTGTCATATTGGAAGATTTAAATTATTGAATATGAAATCTTTATTAACCATTTTATTGCTCATCGTTTCAAATACTTTTATGACATTCGCATGGTACGGACATCTCAAATTTGGCGAGATGCGAGGTTTTAAAGATTTGGGACTGTGGGCTATCATACTCATTAGCTGGGGAATAGCATTGTTTGAATATTGTTTTCAGGTGCCGGCTAACCGCATCGGCTCAAACCTTAATGGCGGCCCGTTTAGTTTGATTCAACTTAAAGTAATTCAAGAAGTTGTGTCGCTTACGGTGTTTGCAATTTTCACCATCGCGCTTTTTAAAACCGAGACTTTTCGACTGAATCATATTATCGGCTTCGTTTTCTTGATTTTAGCCGTTTATTTCATTTTTAAGAAATAGGAGAATCATCATACTCTTATTCAACATTCATCAAATATATTGCATTTATTTTTACATTTGCGCAAAATCAGAAATACGATGGATTACAATACAAATCGTGATAAATTATTGTTACCGGAATATGGTCGCAATGTGCAAAAAATGGTTGACGTGATTAAAAACACTGCCGACCGCGACGAACGTAATAATTTGGCAAAAGCAACCGTGCAGATGATGGAAAACATGAATCCGGCTTTGCGCGAACAATCAGATTATCGGCATAAGCTATGGGATCATTTATCTGTTATTTCAAAGTACGATTTAGATATTGACGCTCCATTTTCGATGGAGAAACCGGTTGAAAATCAGTTTGTTCGGAATAAGCCTAAGTACAGCAATCCTGATGAAATAAGATTTAAACACTATGGTAAAGTGCTTGAGGATATGGTTCGCAAGACAACGCAATATCCAGAAGGAGAGGAGCGAGACGCGCTGATTGAGATTTTGGCAAACCAAATGAAGAAATCGTTCCTTACATGGAATCGGGAAACGGTATCAGACGATGTGATTTTTTCTGACATGCTTGCTATTGCATGTAACCGAATCCAGATTCCTGCTGGTTTGAAACTAAAAGATGCAAAAGACTTGGTGAAAGAGCAAAATGCGGCGGCTACTACAGCCAATTCTAACAAAAAGAAGAATAAGAAAGCAAAGAAGAAATCGCAAGGGCAAAAGAAAAATGTTAAAGCCTAACTTTTTGGTAATTAATATATTGAAGCGGTGCTTTTAATTTATATATCCTTAAATTCTATCAAGTGTCAAAAAAAATGAAAACCCTATTTTGATTTTTGGAAAAAGACACTACTTTTGCAACCGCTTAACCAAAAGACGGCGAGGTAGCTCAGTTGGTTAGAGCGCATGATTCATAATCATGAGGTCGCGGGATCATGCCCCGCCCTCGCTACTGAAAGCAGCACATTGTGTGTTGCTTTTTTTCTTTGTAATCAATTGAAATTTTGTTTGAATGATTATGTTGCTCAG
>CALBPW010000253.1 GCA_937899145.1 uncultured Bacteroidota bacterium | reverse complement strand
ATACGAGATAAGCTAGTGACTGGAGTTCAGACGTGTGCTCTTCCGATCTATCAGTCGGTTAAGCGGCATCAACCTATCGAGTGGATGCTTTACAAAACAGGCATCAAGGGGCTTGAATTAAAGTTCGATTTAGATTGCAAATGGATACGTTCGGCTATCGAAGTAAATGCACGCGACAATAATCGTAAATTAAACATTTACAACGAATTGCTAAATTATAAAGCGATTCTTGAAACCGATTTGCCACAACCATTGATTTGGACAGGCAACCATCGGCTCGAAACCGGAAAAATGGTGATGCGTGCCTATTGTGAAAGCACCAATTGGAATTTCCATAACCGCAACGTTTGGAATGATATGTACAAATTTATGTTCGACACAATGTTGCCATTGCAATGCAATTTAAATGACATTTTGCCAGTGTTGGAGGAGAAGTTCGCAACTTATAAGTTCTCGGAATTTTAAGTTGGCGGATGGTTGTCAGATATTATTTTTAGTTTCATATATTTGTATCAATCAAAATTGTCTTGCGCTTTCTGCGCGGTTAAAAGGTTATATAAAAACCATAAAGAAAACTGCGAAATCTTTTCAGCGGTTTTCGTGTGTTTTACAGTTATCATTAAATTTGTAGAAAAAAGCGAATCAAATGACACCAACCGAACAGACAAAAGCCGCCGCTGCGTTTGCCGATTTTTGGGCTGGCAAAGGCGATGAGAAACAGGAAACTTCGCGTTTCTGGATTGACTTGTTACAGAATGCTTTAGGCATTGGCAATCCTGCAAAATACATTGAATTTGAAAAACGCGTAAAACTCTCGCACACATCGTTTATCGACGCCTATATTCCTGACACAAAAGTTCTTATCGAGCAAAAAGGAGCAAAGGTTGACCTGCACAAAGCATACGAACAAAGCGACGGCGCAATGCTCACACCATACGAGCAGGCAAAACGGTACGTTGGCGAGATGAAAGCGAGTGAAAAACCGCGTTGGATTGTAGTCTGCAATTTTCAGGAATTTCTGGTTTACGACCTTGAAAAACCTGGCGAAGAACCCGAACAAATTTTCTTAAAAGACTTTGAAAAAGAGTATTACAGGCTTCAGTTTTTAGTCAACCAAAAGAATGAGAACATTCGCCGCGAGGAAGAGGTGTCGCTGCAGGCGGGCGAACTTGTCGGAAAACTCTACGATGCGCTAATCAAGCAGTACATCAACCCCGACGAGCAGAGTCTGCGCTCGCTTAACATTCTGTGTGTCAGGCTTGTCTTCTGCTTCTATGCCGAAGATGCGGGACTGTTTGCCATACGCACTGCCTTTGAGGACTATATTCGCTCGTTCTCGCTCGAAAACCTTCGGGGCGGCATAATCGCGCTCTTCAAGGCTCTTGACACAAAAATCGAAGACCGCGACAAATACGATATGAAACTGCGGCCGTTCCCGTATGTCAACGGAGGTTTGTTCAAAGATGAGAACATTGAGATTCCAAACTTCACACAGGAAATTGTCGATGTAATTGTAAACCATTGCGCCCCATTTAATTGGAACGAAATAAGCCCCACGATTTTCGGTGCGGTGTTTGAATCGACATTGAACCCCGAAACGCGGAGAAAAGGAGGTATGCACTA
The DNA here is from genome assembly GCA_937899145.1 of uncultured Bacteroidota bacterium. Taxonomy (GTDB): domain Bacteria; phylum Bacteroidota; class Bacteroidia; order Bacteroidales; family SZUA-534; genus RUG13583. The sequence continues at coordinate 145 of CALBPW010000253.1, read as the reverse complement.
CACGAGTATTCAAAACATTCACAAGGTGATAGACCCGTTGTTTATGGACGATTTGGTGGCGGAATACCAATCGATTGCAAAAACACCAAACCTTTCGTCACAAAGGCTGAAACTTCGCGATTTCCAAAAGAAATTGGGCTCACTC
>CALBPW010000252.1 GCA_937899145.1 uncultured Bacteroidota bacterium | reverse complement strand
CAGAGTCTTTTCCAAATGTGCCAGAGAAATTACAGTGGCCGTGAAAACGGGCGGTGCTGATCCGAACAGCAATCCGCGTTTGCGTTTAGCCATTCAAAATGCCCGCAGCGAAAATATGCCGAAAGACAACATCGATGCGGCTATTAAACGCGCAACAAGCAAAGACGCCGAAGCATATACTGAAATTAACTACGAAGGAAAAGGCCCACACGGAGTGTTAGTTTTTGTTGAGTGCATGACCGACAACACCAATCGCACGGTGGCAAACGTAAAATCGTACTTCAACAAACACGCCGGCGGTTTGGTCCCGACTGGCTCACTCGAATATATGTTCTCGCGCAAGGCTGTGCTTGAGTTTGAAAATAAACCTAACCTCAATCTTGAAGATCTTGAACTTGAACTCATCGATGCTGGTTTGGAAAACTTTGAGGTTGATGGCGACACCGTTTACGCATACGCTGACTATACCGAGTTTGGCTCAATGACACAAGCCTTTGAAAAACTCGGCATTGAGGTTAAAAAAGCGACTCTGCAACGTTTCCCTCAAAACGCGGTTGAATTTACCGATGAGCAAATTGCTGACATCGACAAACTGATTGAGAAACTTGAAGATGACGACGACGTTCAAGCCGTTTACACAAATATTGCGTAATGCAACTTTTCCAAACACGCAAAACAGCCGCCTTAAAAAGCGGCTTTTTTTTGCCAAAAATAAAACGATAAAATATTGTAGTTCCAATACTTTTTCTACATTTAAAGTCTCAAAACCAACGATATGAGCTTAAATGACAAGAAAGTTGAATCATTCTTCAACTGCTTTAACTACGACCTTACGCAATTCTTCCACGACGATTACACCGAAGTGGAAAGTGTTGAGACACCCGCAACTTTTATGGTAATCTACGAGCGGCCACTTGCTCAACCCGAGTTTGATATTTTTGATAAAATCCAATTCCGAATTTTCTACGACAAAGAATCGATAACAGCAAATAATCCCATTAATGTCAAGTATATAGCTCAAAAATATACTCCCGACAATATAAAAAAAGTTGCCGACACCATTTGCGAATTTTTCGGTTTAGACGATTCGGGATTCTGCGCTTCAGCTAATACCGAAACTTATAGTCAGCAAGAATTTGACCTGTTTTGGACAATTGGAGAAGGCGAAAGTTTTATTAGCATCGAAAAAGGAGAGACAGACGGATTGTCGCTTAATATATTGTTCTATAACAACTTAACTAATCCTAAATTTGAGGATTTTCCGAAATACGAATAATCGCTTTATCGTAACTAATTATTATTCAGGTGAATATCGATATAAAAATTGGAACTGCCGAAACCGAAACAACAATTGTTGAGCCACGTCAAACAGCAAACGTCCACAGAATCGTCAAAGCAGGCGATAAGGTAGTTCCCGTCCACATAATACACCGCCTTGCCGTTCAGCTCCTTGCGCTCGATTTTGCTTGAAAGCAGAATGCCAAGGTCGAGCATGGTCTGGAAGAGCAGGTCTTCGCCCGTGCGGCCTGCCTTGATGTTGTTCTTAAAAAGGTCTGCGGTGTCGATGCGCCCCGGCGTGTAGTACACGTCCTCCATATTGGAAGAGTCGATTTTGAGCACGCGGAAGCCAGT
>CALBPW010000251.1 GCA_937899145.1 uncultured Bacteroidota bacterium | reverse complement strand
TTATTGCAAACCGCGGCAAAGACTCTGCTGCCACATTGCTTGACGCCAATAGCACACTTCCTTTTAACACTACCAATAATGCTTGGGGCGTTGTGTCGATGAACTATACAATGCCATTAGCGGCAGAATATGAAAAACCGGATTTTGCTTGGGCGCATACCTATCAAGGCCTGACAGCTGCCGGCAACTCGCCTATAGCCACTGCCAAGTTTAACGACGGCAACTACCTTTTTGCCGCCGAATGGGGCTCGGGTACAAAATCGGGTGTAACAAACAGCAATCTTTACATCGATGCCGAAAATACCGGGTTTGAAGGCGGTCAATACACCGGCAATTCATATTGTGCAAATCTGTTGTTGCAAAAACTAAATTCTGACAATGGTAACATTGTTTGGAACGTGTTTACCAACTACGGATATACCAGCTCAACCAATGTTACTACTACTGCTGATGGTGGCTTTTTGCTTGTAACCGATTGCAAAGCCGTTGTTTCAGACCCGACTTATTCGGCTACCAAGCTAATGGGCATTGTCCAGTCTGATGGTACAAATTACGATGTCAACGTATCGGAGCCGCTGACTGCCGATGCGAATTTTACCGAAAACCGGACCGCAATAGTGAAATTCAACACAAATGGTAAAGTTGAATGGAATGTGGTTTTAGACGATGCCGCTTGGAGCTCAGCTGATGCTGATGCTGCAGGTAACATCTATCTTGCAGGCAGCAAGTTGTTAAAACTCAATGCTAATGGCAGCATTGCCGGTTCGCTGACATTCAGCGGCGACGCTTCAACAGCTAAAATAGATAATGTGGTTTACGAAAATGGTACACTTTACATCAATGGTCGTGTTAAGAAGGCTTCTGATGATGTTACACTTGGCACATCGGCAATCGACGCGTCGGCCACTTACGAAACATTGTTCTTGGCATCAATAGATGCTGAAACGTTTGAAACTAACTATTTGAAAACCTTTACATCAGTGGCAAATGGCGCCGCAAAGCCTGCATTTGTAATCCAAAACAAAAATGCGCAGTATCTTAACGGAATCGTCTATTTTACAGGCTCATTAAATGGTGGTCTGCAACAAGATGGCAATACTGTAGTATCAAACGGAGATCGGAAGAGCACACGTCTGAAC
>CALBPW010000250.1 GCA_937899145.1 uncultured Bacteroidota bacterium | reverse complement strand
AAGTAAAAACAGAGCAAAGCACGCGCGCTGTTGAGGAATTTCATGGAATTGTTTTAGATAAAAGGAAAAAACCTCAGGCAGTGGTACCAGAAAAGGTTGATGAAGTAGAAGCTCAGCTTGAATATGTTAAGGCTCTTTTAGGAGTATATGAAGAGGCTACCGGAGATGAATATATTAGTCCTGATGATGTAAAAGATACTATTTATGAAGACCATTTTCATCAGCAGCGTAAGAGCTACTATCAAGCTGAAGCAATTCATCGAGCAGTCCGAGATTCTGAAACCGAAGACGATGAGGATTTTGAGGTATTAAAAGATGAGATAAAGGACGGAATATATTACGCGTCTCATCGAAAATATCCTCGTGGAATTGATAAAGCAGATGCGGTTTTAGAAAAAGCAAGTGATCTTCCTATCTCGCATAATACAGACAAGAATATGCTTGGCTGGGTTGGACCGTGTGAGAAACAGGGCGTATGTCATATGCTTGTAAATGATCGAAAACTGACCTGGATTGAGGATAATAGCGATGAAAAATGAACTTTTTAATTCCACGTTTGAAATGGAACTTAGGGTTGCAATGCTTTTATGCGCAGGTGAAGCACACCCGTTTTCGTTAGAAAGGATTCTGGCAATGGATTTCATTGCTTGTTATTCGAAGAATTTTGGATTTTCAAATAAAAATTTGCATGGTGATAATTCTTTTATGTATGGGGAATTGTCAAGTCGTAGAGGACTGATAAAAGAGGCCATAGGTCCTTTGGTTTACAGAGGTATTGTAGAGGTCAAAATAAATAGAGGATATCTTTATCAGATTACGGATGTTGGAAAGAATTATATATCATCCTTAGAAAGCGAGTATTCTAAGGAGTATCGAGAAATAGCTGAAATGGTTACAAAAGAGTTTGATAATAATTCTGATGAAGAACTCATGCGAATGATTCAGTTTAAGTCTGATTCAGAGAGAGAAGGTGCTGTATAGTGTTTTATCTTAAAAAATTTATACTAACAACTAAGAAGGGTGAAAAAGCTACTGTAGATTTGCAGCCTGGATTAAATATTATCCACGGGCCTTCTAATACTGGAAAAAGTATAATTGTTGATTGCGTTGATTTTCTACTTCAATAACAAATTCACGAATTGAAAATGTGGCAGTTCGCTGTATTGTTTGCCTAATTTCCTCAATTTTTCCTATTAATTCCATATTTAAATATTTTTCTGATAGACAATATTATTTTGAAAAAAGTAGCCAAAAATAAAAAAAGTATTAAATGGCTACAAAAAAGTCGTTTTTTCCGATTCACAAATTATGAACAAAGAGGAAACTTTCGTTAAGTTCTGGAAATTTCAAACATAAACATTCTTTTCATCTATACATATCAACAATTCTTCTATTTTTTTTACAAGTTAATTTATTATTTGCTAAATTTAAAGTTGTAATTATCAGATTGTTACGGCAAGTAAAAACTATTTTTATGCGGAAACAACTTCTTATCGCACTATCGGCAATAATGTTTATGGGGTGCGACAATGTCAAAACCGACAATCAATTTGCTTTAAACGACCTTGAGTATTTTGAGCGTCAGGGAGTTAATGTGCTTGTATATAGCAACGATTTTAATGGCGGATTCAACGATGAAAAAAATTCAGGTATCGAAATTATACACCACGGAGTGCGCACAGTGCAAGGTGGTGCGGTCAGACTCAACAATACGCCTGAACAATGGGATTTGGTGCCCAAAACTATCAGTCGCAAAGTTGATAAAGCAAATAACACCATTGAGGTACAACTCCGATATGGCGATTATGATTTCGATTCGCGCATTGTGGCACAAGCCAAAGGCAACGCAATCGAAATTTCAGTTTATTTGGATAAGCCAGTGCCTCAAGCTATAGCAAAAGATGCAGGCTTCAATCTCGAATTTCTGCCATCGCAATATTGGTCGAAAACTTTTGTGACGGATGGCCGTTCAAATCTTTTCCCAAAGTATGCGGCAAGCAACACCATTACACGCGACAACAGCGAAAAACCGCGCCAATTTAAAGGCTTCAAAACCTATGACGACCGTGGCACAAATCGCTTTATCGACCCACTTCCGCTTGAAACAGGACACACAATGATTATCGCACCTGATTGCCCTGAACGGATGATTAAAATTACTTCTGAAAACGAGCTTAAACTATACGACGGTCGAATGTTGGCACAAAATGGTTGGTTTGTGCTACGCAGTAATCTGCCCGAAGGCAAGACTGGAAAAGTTGTAACATGGACAATCGAGCCTAATGCTATTCCAAATTGGATTCGTAAGCCAAACATCGGTTTCTCGCAAGTCGGCTACATGCCAAATCAGCCTAAAATTGCTGTAATTGAGTTAGATAGAAACGACAAGATACTGCCATCAGCATCTGTTTTCAAAATAAACGACGATGGCAGTCACAAAGAAGTATTCAGAGGTAAAACCGAAAATTGGGGGCAATACTTTAAATACAATTACGTCAAATTCGATTTTTCGCAAGTAACCGAGCCTGGCATTTATTACATAAAATATGGCGACACCCAAACTAATCATTTTATTGTTAACGGTAACGTTTACAGCAAAATAACCGATGCCACAACCGATGTCTGGATACCAATCCACATGAACCACATGGCAGTAAACGAGGGTTATCGTATGTGGCATGGCGAGCCGTTCAAAGAGGGCTACCTGCAAGCACCACCAAGCAATCACTTCGACCTTCATTTTCAAGGCGAAACAACCGACACCAAATACAAACCCTACGAGCTGATTCCGGGTCTGAATGTCGGCGGATTCTTCGATGCTGGTGATTTTGATATTGAAACAGGCTCAAACATAGGCGTTGTGCAAAACCTTGTGCGCGTGTGGGAATTGTTCCGCTCAGAGCGCGATGAGACTTTTGTAAATCAGCAACAACGCTATGTTGACCTTCATCGTCCTGACGGAATACCCGACATTTTGCAGTTCATCGAGCACGGAACACTCAACCTTGTTGCGCAAGCCGAGCAGATAGGGCACATGGCTTCGTGCCTGTCTAATTCCGTACTCGACAACTATCATCACCTTGGCGATGCCGCTTCAATAACCGATGGCTTGCACTACGACCCCTCGCTCAAGCCCTATCAGGTTTCGGCCGATGGCAAACGCAGTGGCACAAAAGACGATATGT
>CALBPW010000249.1 GCA_937899145.1 uncultured Bacteroidota bacterium | reverse complement strand
TCCGATCTCACCAAATCTTCCTTGGAAAGGCGTTGTGCCACTGTCGAAGATGTTCAGCGACGCTTTGGGCATTCCTGTAGCCATGACGAACGATGCCAACGCTGCTGCTTTGGGCGAAATGATTTACGGTGTGGCACGTGGCATGAAGAACTTCATCGTCATCACGCTCGGCACGGGTGTTGGTTCGGGTATCGTCATCAACGGTCAGCTCGTGTATGGACACGATGGCTTTGCAGGCGAAGTGGGTCATATTATTGTTAAAGAAAATGGGCGCGATTGTGGCTGTGGACGCAAAGGTTGCCTTGAAACATACACATCGGCAACAGGCGTGGTGCGCAATGCAACCGAGCTGCTTGCCGTTCGCAATATTGATAGCGAGCTGCGCGCAATCCCATACAACGAACTGACAGCACTAAAAATATCGCAAGCAGCTGCTCATGGCGATATTATTGCACGTGCCGTTTTTGAATATACAGGCGAAATTCTTGGCAAAGCACTGGCAAATGTTACCACAGTTACAAGTCCTGAAGCCTTTGTTATATTCGGTGGACTTGCAAAAGCAGGCGACATTCTATTTGAGCCAATCCGTCGGAGTATGGAGCAAAATATGCTTAGCATATTTAAAAATAAAGTTAAAGTGCTGCCATCTTCACTTAGCGACGATGCCGCAATACTTGGTGCCAGCGCACTTGTGTGGAACGAATTGAATTAATGAGTCCAAGCCCGTTAAACCTGTTAGACCCCTCATAATGAAACTAAAATATTGGATTCAAGCAGCGCGATTACGAACATTACCATTATCGATGTCAGGAATAATAGTTGGTGGCGCATTGTCTTACGCCTATAGCGTCGCTTTTTTCGACGGTTGCGTTTTTGCGTTGCTAATGCTAACAACAGTTTTGTTGCAGATTCTCAGCAATTTTGCTAACGATGTAGGCGATTATCAGCATGGGGCCGATAATGCTGAACGCATTGGCCCGCAGCGGGGATTGCAAACCGGAGGTTTGTCGCCTATTGAGATGAAGCGCGGTGTGGCCGTGGCAGCTATTCTGTCGTTTGCGGTGGGAGTTGTAATGCTTGCGGTTGCCTTCGGCTTCGACACCAATTTTTGGGCATTTCTTGTGTTTGGTGTTTTAACAATAATTTCGGCATTGCGCTACACAATGGGGCGCAATCCGTATGGCTATCGTGGCTTAGGCGATGTGATGGTATTCGTTTTTTTTGGTATGGCTACAACTATTGGCTCATTTTACATAATCAGCAAAACAATCGTTTGGCAAGCGGTATTGCTCGGTTTCGGTATAGGCTTTCTATCGATGGGTGTGCTGAATATCAATAATATGCGTGATGCTGAAACCGATAAAAAAACAGGCAAACGAACGATTATTGTCAAGTTTGGAACGCGGTTCGGGCAGATTTATCATCTCTGTCTTTGCGTTTTAGGCGTTGCCGCTTTTGTTGTCGTTCTTACAGTATGGCGTCTTTGGTTAGGATTGTTATTAATTGGTGTTCCTTCGGTTTTGTTAATAAATCATGGTGTCAAAATTTATAATTGCAAAAACCTAAAAACCATCGACCCTGAGCTTAAAAAACTTTCATTATCAACATTTTGGCTTGTGTTGATGTTTGCGGTAACGCTGTTTTACACAATTTCTACCATCTGATTCACCAGCCATCTAAATATCACAACCTATTTTTTTCATAAAATCAGCAATATTCCTATTTTCGCCTTTCATAATTTAAAACGATAAAAACATGAGCAAAATCAAAACATACCAAATGTCGAACAAAAATGGTTTGACAATTGAATTTATGGAGCGTGGTGCAAAAGTTATTTCGGTGCAACTGCCTGATATTCAGAATAAAGGGAAAAAAGTTGACGTTATGATTGGCTATCAGACAGTGCAAGAAGCCATTGATGGCGATGCCTATATTGGAGCCATTTGCGGGCGTTTTGCCAATCGTATCGCAAAAGGGCGTTTTGCGCTTGACGGCAAAGAGTACCAATTGGCTTTAAATGATGGCAAAAACCACTTGCATGGCGGTCCGACAGGCTTTAATAGCCGTGATTGGAAGGTACAGAAAACTGAAATCGCAGGACGTGCCGATGCCTATGAGTTGACGCTGCACAGCCCTGATGGCGATGAAAATTATCCCGGCAATCTTGATGTGAAAACAACATATTCATTAACTGATGATAATGAATTTATAATTGATTTTGAAGCTGTTACCGACAAACCGACAGTTGTCAACCTTACCAGCCACCCATATTTTAATATGCGAGGAGCGGGTAGTGGTCCTGTTTTTAGTCATCAAATTGAAGTGAATGCAAAGCAGTTTACACCAATTGCCGATGGAGTTCCATCGGGAGAAATCCGCAACGTTGAAGGCACACCTATGGATTTGCGCCAACCTGTACTTATAGGTGAAGCCATAAACACACCATACGAGCAAATTCAGATGTTCAGAGGTTTCGACCATAACTGGATTATCGACAAACCTGCCGGCGAAATGGGATTTTGTGGCCGAGTAACTGACCCTGAATCAGGGCGGTGGGTTGAAGTGTATTCAACACAACCCGGCTTACAAGTTTACACCGCAATGCACTTCAATAGCTCACAAGTAGGAAAGGGGAACGTGCCATTTTGCTCATATTGCGCCGTAGCCCTTGAGCCACAAGGCATTCCGGACGCTCCAAACAAACCAATGTTTCCATCGGCAGTGTTGCGCCCGGGTGAGGTTTATAGGCAAACATTGGTTTACAAGTTTGGCTGGGAGTAAAGTGATGTATGAAAAATCCAGGAATGATGAACCCCTTGCAAGAAAGCGTTGCTTTGCTGATGGCAAAAAATGACCGCCCCGGAAAAAATCCAAAAAATACTGCAACTTGTTGTTGACGGCAAATCAGTATTGTGCCGTTAGCTTTCCGTGAACACAACACATTATTAATTTGCTTAGAAAATGTATCGGTTACTATTTTTATCGTGGATTATATATTTCGGTGGATTACGGCTGATTATAGATTGCATCGAGGTTGGAAATCGTTTTTGATTTATCCGTTTACGCTATTCGCTATTATTGATTTGTTGTCAATTTTGCCATCGGTTGGCGTATTTAAACCTGCATTTAAGTTGTTGAGAATTGTGCGGTTAATAAGAATTTTTCGTGTTTTGAGAATTGTGCGGTATTCATATTGTATCGAGCTTATTTTTAATGTTTTACAAAAAGAGCGCGCAACACTGATGTCAGTTTTTATGATAACTGTGTTTTACATCATTCTAACGGCGCTTATAATGTTTAATGCTGAGGGTACATCAGAGGCTGAATCAACTAATATTCAAAATTTCTTTGACGCATTGTATTGGGCAACAACAACATTGACAACTGTCGGCTATGGCGACAGTTGTCCTGCCACAAACATTGGCCGATTTATAAGTATGTTTTCGGCAATTGTAGGTGTGGCAATTATCGTTCCGCCTTCGGGTGTGATTACTGCAAGTTTAAAACAAGATAAAGAGAATAAAAAGCAATTGTTTAATCATTAAAGCCTTAAGAAAATGGGAAATGCAGGTAGAGGATGCTTAAAAGTATTTGTATGTATACTTTTGATTTTTAACATTTTGATGTTTATAGGAAGCATAATGGCCTTAAGTGAACAAAAAACACAAGAAAATGAGGAAACTATGACTTCTGCCGACAAAGCAGTTTCGATTTTTGTGGTTATATTATTTGGTGGGTTATCTGTAGGGTGTGTTGTCGGTCTTGTTAAGTTAAGGGGTGTTTGTAGTTTGAATAAAGCCGAACTTGAAAAATTAGAAAAGCAAGTTGACAGAACACTATTTAACAGTTATAATTCTGTTGTGAATCAGGTTCAGGAATTGGCAAATTGGATGATAAACAACACTGGTTTTAAGTCGGTATTAAGGAAATCGAACATAAATATATCATTTAACAACAAAATTTCTGCGAAAACCAGTGATATAGTTAATATACTCGTGGAAGTGGATTTCTTAAAATGTTACTTAAAGTTAGGTAAAGATTTGGACTTTGATGACAGAGATTGTTTCGGCTTATTTATGTTATATGCATCATTAAGCAATAATGTTACCATTGATTATGATAAAATTGATATCTATAAAGATAAATATAGTAACACGATTTCATACATTTACGAACAGTTGAAAAATGTAATCGAACAAAATATTATACCAGAAAGCGGATTCATAATTTCGAATTTGTTAGGAGAAATAAATAAAGAAAAGCAACATAGTTATTTGACAGCATTACATCAATTTGCGATGGTGGTTGCTAATATTGACAACGAGATATCAGAAGAAGAACAGGATGGTATTGATTACATATCAGACAAGCTAAATGAGACAAAGACATCTGACAATGAATCAAAAGGGAAAGCCGCGAAACCAAAGGAGAAAACCTCTTCTAAAAATACAAGTGAGGAATTGCAAAAGTTGATAGGCTTGCAATCCGTTAAAAAAGAAGTTCAAACTCTTACCAATTTTATCAAGATTCAACAATCAAGAGCCGAAAAAGGACTGCAAACACCGCCTGTGTCGTATCACTGCGTATTCACGGGCAATCCAGGGACAGGCAAGACAACCGTAGCGCGT
>CALBPW010000248.1 GCA_937899145.1 uncultured Bacteroidota bacterium | reverse complement strand
ATCTCCAGTCCAAATCAATGGTCTTTATGTAATTATCAGCTATCTCAATATAGTCTCGCTCAACATCAACACTAATGTCATTATCTGAAACGCCTAAATGAGCGCTACGAGGCTTGGATTTCAAAGTACGACCTTGGCAAACTCTTGGTTTTTGATGTCGATAATTTGAATTTCTCAGAAAGCACCGACGACCTCCGCACAGTGCTCGATCGCGTTGATGCCGAACTTCATGGATTATTCTAAATGAGCACTTTACAAGATGTAATCGAATTTCAAAAGTTCGACAATCTTGAATGGTGCGCACGGCAGATTGTCGAAGGATTTATCACAGGCCAGCACAAAAGTCCTTATCATGGATTCTCGGTCGAATTTGCCGAGCATCGGCTTTATAATCAAGGCGAATCGGTAAAGCATATCGATTGGAAACTTTATGGCCGTACCGATAAACTTTTTGTAAAACTATTTGAAGAAGAAACCAATTTGCGTTGCAATATATTGATTGACACCTCGTCGTCGATGTATTTTCCTGCCAATCAGCGGGCTAATAAACTTGCATTTGCAGGTTATTCAGCTGCCGCACTAATCCATTTGCTGCGCCGCCAGCGCGATGCCGTAGGACTTACTTTTTTTGCCGACCAAATATCGGTGCAAACCGATTCAAAATTGTCAGAGGCTCACGCCAAAATGCTTTATGCCGAATTGGATAAATTATTGTTCAATAAAAAACAACCTGTTGAACAAAAGACCAATGTGGCTGACGTATTACATTTGGTTGCCGAAAAAATGCACAAACGTTCGCTTATTATTCTTTTTTCTGATTTGTTTGCTCAAGATGAACAGTCCTTGTTTGCTGCATTTGAGCACCTTAAGCACAATAAGCACGAGGTTGTGGTTTTTAACGTAACCGATAATGCGCGTGAATTTGATTTGGCGTATCCTAATCGTCCTATGTGCTTTGTCGATATGGAAACAGGCGAGCGCATTAAGTTAAATCCAAACGAAATCCGGACCGCCTACAAAGAGTCGCTTGACAAATTTTTAGCTGATTTGCGGGTGCGTTGCGCACAATATAATATTGAGTTTATAAATGCCGACATTGCTCAACCTTTCGATAATCTGCTTGCTGAATTTTTGATAAAAAGAACGAAAGTTGGGTGAAATGAGTTTGAATACTGCTTAAAACTTACCCATTTCCCTTTCTCACCAATGTAAGATACGTGTAGTCAAAATCAGTTTTCGGGTCATCTGTAATTTTAATCCGTTCGATTTCAGTCCATTGCGAATAGTCAATTTCAGGAAAAAAAGTATCGGCTTCAAAGGTTTTGTGTATCAGTGTTAAGTATAGTTTTGTGGCTAACGGAAACATCTGTCGATAGATACTGGCACCGCCCATCACAAACGATTCATCGTTGTCGGATAGAATATCAATTGCTTCATTGAGAGAGTTTGCAACTACAGCTCCGTTAAACATTTCTTCTTTATGACTGGTAATCACAATATTGCGCCGCTCGGGGAGGGGACGTTTTGGCAGCGACAGCCAAGTGTTTTTACCCATTATTACCGTGTGCCCTGTGGTTATCTCCTTAAATCGTTTCAAATCGGCAGGTATGTATGCTAAAAGATTGTTTTTTAGCCCGATACCATTATTTTCGTCGATAGCGACAATTATCGAAATAGGTTTTGTAGTTGCCATAAAATGTGATTCTGAATTTTGTTTGCAATGTAGAAAAATTCATTTTGATATTTAAACCTATTTGAATTTCTTTACGAGCCTTACAAAATCGCGTTTGAAGATAAAATAGCGATTTTTGTCGAGTAATTTTTTTTGATACCTATAATTATATTTTTTTTGCCACGCATTTTTAGATGAAGTTGGCTGAGTTAACTTGTTGAGCATGAATACTTTTTTAGACGATGTCGTCAGATTTGTTTTGTCCAGTCATTCTGCCGGTTTGAAAGATAGTTGTATAGTTTTTCCAAATCGGCGCTCGGCTATTTATTTTTTTGAATCACTAAAAAAAATAAACACAAAAGTAATTTGGCTGCCCAAGCATTTTACAATTGACGATTTTCTTCATTCAATTGTCAATCAGCGTATTGCGATGCCAATTACTCAACTTTCGCTACTTTATAGAGTGTATCAAAAACTTACCAAAACCAACGAAACTTTTGATAGATTTTTTCAATGGGCACAAGTTATTTTGTCTGATTTTGAGGATATTGATAAGTACTTGGTTGATGCACATTCTATTTTGCTAAATATTCAGGATATCAAAGAGTTAGATGATAGTATTGATTATCTTACCGATGAACAACGCAGTGTAGTTAAAAAATTTTTCCACATTGCTTTAGACGATAAATCGAAGCTGAAAGAAAAATTTTTGAACATCTGGCATGTGCTGTTGCCAATGTACGAATTGTTTAATCAAGAACTTGCCAATCAGCAACTTACTTATAACGGTGCGGTTTATCGCAAAGCAGCGCAGATGGTTGAGGCGGCCGAGTGTGACTTGCCATACAGCAAAATTTTCTTTGTTGGTTTTAATGCGATAACCAATGCCGAACGGCATATTTTTCGCGCTCTAAAACAGCAAGGCAAAGCTGTTTTTTTCTGGGATTACGATGTGTCGTATATCAACAATCCTTTGCATGAGGCAGGACGTTTTTTGCGCGATTATGTTAAAGAATTTCCAGAACCGGAAAATTTCCAAACCCAGCATAATTTCGATTTTAAAAGCAAGAATATCAATATAATAGCATCGCCAACGATTAGTGGGCAGTTTAATGCGGCGGCTAAAAAACTTACTGAAATTCCAGCTGACGAAATATCAGGCACAGCGCTTGTCTTATCCGACGAAACCCAGCTGACAAGCGTGCTTGAGCACGTATCGCCTTATTTGGACGATTTGAATGTAACAATGGGTTACAAAATACGGAATTCGATTGCAGGACAATGGATTGAACAACTTTTGCAGTTACAATCTAATGTGCGCGAGCATCAGGGCGAAAAGAAATTTTACTATAAAAATGTGCTTGGCGTTTTGCAACATCCTTTTTTTATGGCTGTAAATGAGGATTTTGCGACCGACTTGTCGGCTAAAATAAAGAAAGATGCAATTTTTCAGCTGCCAATCACTTTTTTTGACAAGAGCGATTTCGCTAAACTCGTTTTTCAGATTATTGATAATCAGAAGCGATTTGCCGAATATCTGCTTGAGGTACTTAAAACGCTATCGCGTTGGTTTACAACTATTGAGGGTGACGCATGGCTTATTCAGCAAGAGTTGGTTTATCGGCTAACACTTCAAATTCAGCAATTTAGCAGCGAGTTGGCTGTCGAAAATCTGCAAATGGAAATGCCAACTTATTACCAATTGTTGCGCAATTATTTAAATAGCGCAAAGGTGCCATTTGAGGGTGAACCAGTTTTGGGGTTGCAGGTTATGGGCTTTTTGGAAACCCGAAATGTCGATTTGAAAAATGTTATAGTACTGAATGTCAATGAGGAAACTCTGCCCGCAAATGGTAACGCACCAACATTTATTCCGTTTAGTTTGCGGCGTGGTTTTGGTTTGCCTACTCACGATGAGCGGGAAGCAATGTATGCGTATTATTTTTATCGACTGTTGCAACGCGCTGAAAATATTACACTTACCTATTTTACAGGCAAGATTGACGGCAAAGAGGGTGAATGCAGCCGGTATATTATGCAACTGCTATATGGAGATTTTAATGTTAAACATGAAACATTGCAATCGAATATCAATTTCGATTCAAAAACATTGAATCAAGTTGAAAAAAATGGCGTAACTGCCGAAAAATTAGCTAAATTTTACAAGCCGGATGCAAAAGGCAATGTGGTTACATTATCGCCAAGTTCGATTGTTAAATATCAGATGTGCCCCTTAATGTTCTACTTTAAAAATATACTACAACTTGCTGTAGATGAGGATATTGATGAGGATATTGACAATCGGCGATTTGGAAATATTTTCCATAAAGCTGCGCAGATGATTTATTCGCAATTTTTAGGCAAAGGAAAAATATCAGAGCAACAAGTATTATCGTTAATAGGAAAGTGTAAAAAACAAATTGATTTGGCTTTTGTCGAAGAAATATTCCCGTTTAATAAAGAGTTGTTAATAAGCAAAATAGGTAAAAATGCAATTGATATTCGTGAGAATCTGAAAAGCGACCAACGTATTATTTACGATGTTATTGATAAATATATTACCGAATTGCTACGTTACGATGCCAATATTGCAAAACTGAATGATGGAATTGAATTTGTCAGCCTTGAACAGCCGTACACCGCCACATTGAAAATTGCCACGCGCGATGGCGAGCAAAAAATTAGAGTCGGCGGCACTATCGATCGTGTTGATAATTGTGGCGGTGCGGTGCGCATTGTCGATTACAAAACAGGCTCAGCTGATTTCGAAATCGGTAGTAATGATGGATTTGAAGCAATTTTTGATACCAATTTTATAGGAAAATATAAAGGAGCCTTGCAAACATTAATTTATTGTATGGCTTATGATGGTAAAAATTTTGGAAACCAAGCAATTGAACCTTATCTGTACAAAATTCCGGCTCTAAAAAAAGGTGATAGTTTCAATGTTCATGTTAAGGGAAATGGCATTTTTGCCGATGGCAATTATATTACTATAAAAGAGCAAGTTATAGAGAAGATAGTAGGTGTTGTTTCTGAAATTTTTGATTGCAATACGCCTTTTAAACCAACAACTGTCGCTAAAACATGCTCGCATTGTGAGTTTTCGTACTTCTGCAATAAACAACTTTAAATAAACATAAATTTTATATGAC
>CALBPW010000247.1 GCA_937899145.1 uncultured Bacteroidota bacterium | reverse complement strand
GATTGGCGCGAGCCATCGGTTTGAATATTTAGATCGAGTCCCCAACGTTTTGCTTTGCGCATTGCGTTTTTGGCGGGGAAAATGCGGCTTGAGCCTTCGCCGGTCAAGTATAGGCGCTGCGATTGGTTGACAACGCTTGCAATGTTTTTGGTTGCTGAAGGATCAAATTTCCTCACTGTGTCGACAGTACCCATCATCTCTTGAACCAGAGCGTATTTTGAGTAGCATTCGTCTTTTAAGTTCATAGTTTTAATGTTTAGAAACGGTTATATAATTGTTCAATATTTTCGTTGAATGTTGCTGTTTCTGAGCGCACTTGCTGGATAAAACTGTTTTCCTCAAGTGTGCCGATGGCGGCAATCATTTCCTCGTTGTTGCGGTAGGTTTGACGGCGATAGATGTTGTCGTAATCTTTTTTGCGTGTCAGATAAACTTGGTCGCAAATGTATTGCTGAATATCAATGGCACGTTTCAGTATATTGTGCCACAAATCGTCAGTAATGGTTTCTGTTTCAAGCAGATAGCATAGCGATTGGTATGCGTGGCAGAGTTTGTCGTTAGTGTAGCGTTTCCAAATTTCGTCGTAGCGGGCATGAATGGCCTCCCACGAGTCGAGATTGCCACGGCGAATGTCGTCGCGCAGTTTGTCTAAGTCAGATGTTTTCATCAGTTGGCCACCAAGGTTTGTCCACTCTTTTTGGCGGCGACCGCTTATTAAACTCTGTATCGAACTGAATGTGGCTTGTTGATTATCTTGCAGATACTTCATTACGTTTTTAACCGCATAATACACAATCATATCGCCGTATGCGTTATATGCTTGGTAAACTTTCAGAATGCGGATACGGCGTTTGCCTTTTTCCATGTTTTCGCCAAAAACTTGCAGATTATCAACTACTTTGCTGTCGCCTTTAAGCAGTTCTTGACCAATTTGGCGCAATTCTTTATCGCTATGCCCATCAACATTTTTATCTTGTGTGCGTAACCATGCTTTGGCTGTCCAAATCTCGAGTAGTTTGCGTCCGGTAATTACTTCCTCCATGCTGTCGGGTGCGTAGGCGTCAAACTCGATGTGTTGGAATTTGCGTTTACGAATGTCGCGTTTTTGGTATTTCCAAGCGTTGCGCGCCAATGCGTACATATTGTACATCCACCAAAAGGCGGGCATCACCTCAAGTTCGTTCCGGCTGATGTTGTTGTTGACAAGAGAGAAGGGGAGTGGAATGCACATTTCGGCAGGGTAATCGGCTTTGCTTAGCAATGTGTACGAAGCGAATTTGCATGAGTGTTTGACGCTTGAGCAAAGTCCCGGCCAGAAGCCGCGCCCTGCCTGAATTTCGTTGTCGTTGGTGCGACTGTTGTGGTTTGAGCCCATTGTGGCGCCGGCGGCAATGTTGGTTTGTCCCATAAGCACCGCTGCCACCAAGAACGAGTTGTTGTGATGCTGCTCGTGTGCCGGAAAAATCAAATTGTTCAACACTTCGCAGCATGATATTGTGCTGTTATCGCCTAAGAATGAATGAATTAGACGCGCTCCATATTTCAAATTTGAATTGTTGCCAAGCACAAAACGTACAGCAATGCACGAGTAGAAAATATGGCAACCATAACCCACAATCCCATTCACAAGCACCACATTTTCACCTATTTGCGAAGGTTCTTCGGCTGATGAGTTTATGGTGATATTTTTTAGTTTGCTTGCGCCTTTAATGTAGCAGCAATCGCCGACTTTCACATCTTTAATGATGTTTGAATTTTTTATTACGCAATTTGTTCCGATGGTTCCGTAGTAGCCTCGGTGCGAGTCGAATTTGGTTTGCGTCAGGTAAGCCAATTTTGCTGTAAGTGGCTTATCATCAATATATTTAGCACATAGATAAGCATCGGCGGCAATCATTCCGTCGAACGGATAAACTTTGCGGCAGCCTGTTTCGTTCATAAGGTCGAGGCTGATGCGGACATCTTCGGGCTCGCCATCTTTTACAATGCCGTTGCCAAATTTCGCGTGATTGGTGCAGCACATTTCCTGAATGTTGAAAATGATGCACATGTCACCTATTATATAATGCGATAGGTAATGCACATCGTGAATGGCGACGTTGTTGCCAATGTCGCAAGATGTTATGACACTGTTAGTTATGCCTATTTTGAGCCGCAAATCGTGATATTGGAGCATGGCGTCGCTAAGGTCGCCAATGCGCACCAATCCAAAAAATTTGCTGTTTTTTATCAGTTTTGGATTGAATTTATCGGTTACTAAAAAGTTGTCCCAATTTTCGCAGCTATTGTTGTTTTTAACAAGGCGTTCAATTTCGTCGGAGCGCAAATGTCGCCAACCGCCATCGGGCATATTTGTTTGTTTGTTGCGCAAATAGTATTCGTCTTGACCTACTGGAATAAATTCATTATCAATAAATTGTGCTTTGTCTGTTACTAACATCGTAACTGTATTTTCCATCTCCATATTTGAGTTTTATTTATCGACACCAAATATATTTATTGGTTGAAAAAAAATGCGATTCTGACGATTTTTTTTGCAAACATTTGCATGTATGTTGTCAGCGGCCGGCAGTCAGCAAAAGAAAATAATTGTGAAAGCTGTTAGCTGGAATTTGAAAGTTGTTAGCCGGGAGCCAATAGCTGAAAGCCAACAAATTACAATTAAAACCACCAATTTTGTCAGCGAAAAATCAACTTTTGCACATTTTTTGTATGGAAAGCGGTGATTTTTTTTGCAGGTTTGCAGCATAAACTGCGAAAAACGAACACAGAAACGTATTTTTTGAAATCATTTTTTAAACATTATTTCTAATGAAAGGACTAAAAATCATTGTCTTAGCTAAACAAGTGCCTGATACGCGCAATGTTGGCAAAGACGCAATGAAGGAAGACGGCACTGTTAACCGTGCTGCTCTGCCGGCAATTTTCAATCCCGAAGACCTGAACGCACTTGAGCAAGCACTTCGTTTGAAAGACCAATTTCCGGGTTCAGAAGTTACCATTTTAACAATGGGGCCATTCCGTGCCAACGAGATATTGCGCGAAGGAATGTTCCGCGGTGCCGATAATGGCATACTTCTTACCGACCGCGCCTTTGCGGGAGCCGACACATTGGCAACATCTTACGCTCTGTCGTGCGCTATCCGTAAGATAAAAGATTTCGATATAATTATAAGTGGTCGTCAGGCTATTGACGGCGATACCGCACAAGTTGGACCTCAAGTGGCTGAAAAACTTGATATTCCGCAAATCACATACGCAGAAGAAATTGTATCAGCCGACGATAAAAAAATCCGTGTCAAACGTCGTTTGGAGCGCGGAATC
>CALBPW010000246.1 GCA_937899145.1 uncultured Bacteroidota bacterium | reverse complement strand
TGCTCTTCCGATCTGGCGGAAATGTCCTAAAATGCCGTAAATAGCTGATGTTGGAATCTCCCAAATGCGGAAAAAGCCAAGTATGTGGTCGATGCGATAGGCATCGAAATAGTCGTTCATTTTTGACAACCGCTGCCGCCACCAAGCATAGCCATCGCACGCCATCACCTCCCAATTGTATGTCGGAAATCCCCAGTTTTGCCCATTTGTCGAGAAGAAATCGGGCGGCGCGCCTGCCTGCCCATCAAAATGGAAAAGATGCGGA
The DNA here is from genome assembly GCA_937899145.1 of uncultured Bacteroidota bacterium. GTDB lineage: Bacteria > Bacteroidota > Bacteroidia > Bacteroidales > SZUA-534 > RUG13583. Next base: position 4,461 of record CALBPW010000246.1, on the reverse strand, counting down.
TTGCTCCAAGCATCTACACTACAGCGGCTTATGCCAATCGGAATATCGCCTTTAAGTATTATTCCATGGCTGCGGGCGTATGCTGTAGCCTCTCGCAATTGCCCGTCAAGTACAAACTGAATGTAACACCAAAACATTGCCGTATGATAATGCAAATGGCTTGAAGTGAAGAATTTACTAATGTTTTTTTGCGAATAAACCGCATATTTTCCCCAGCTATGGAAATCACCCGTTCCATTTATGTCGCGCAAAAGCGAAAAAGCAGCGTAAGGCTCAAGCCAATCAGCATTTTTCTTTACAAAATGCTGAAAATCAGCAGAGTTAACAATCTTATCGAAGTTGTTTTCGAAGAATGTTTTGCAATAAAGCAATTTAAGTTTCACAACCTGATTATAATCAACTTCATGCTTGACATTCAAACTTTTACGAGCCAATTCAAATTCCATTTGTTGTTTTTCATCTGGCAATGCGCCAAGTTTAAACACGTCAATATAAAGTGGGTTTAGCGCAAAAACCGAAATTGCATTGTATGGATACGAATCGAGAAACGAATAAGTTGATATTGTGTCGTTTATGGGTAATATTTGTATCATTTTAAGCCCAACCTGCGAAGCCCAACCAACTAACCGGCGCAAATCAGAAAAATCACCTGCGCCAAAACTTTTTTCGGTTCGCAACGAAAATACTGGCACATTAACGCCTGCAAAGCGCACCAAATCTGGATTTACATCAATAATTCCATCATCAATTTTTATGCTAATAGACGTTTTGTCATATCTATTTAGGAAACGGTGATTTTGACCATCTGACCATTTGACAAATTCAGTATCAGCCAAATCCTTGATAATGAATTTGTATTCAAATTCAGTCGGCAACTCATCAAGATTAAAGCGAACGCTCCATTTCGCATTTTTTCCAACCGAAAGCGGAATGTGCTCAATCCAATTTCCAAGTTTATCGCAATCACCTGAAATACAAACATATTGCGATGATTTGAGTTTTGGGGCGATGCAACTAATTTCGATTTGTTTGTCGGTTTTAATCTGATTCTTTTTAGCTAAAAACCGCTTGTCCGGTTTGAAAAGAACATTGGTAAAAGCTGAGCTCAAAAAAGCGGCATATTCGGTTTTGAGTGTTTGCCAAGTATCTATGCAACAATAAGTTTCGACATTTTTCAGAAAACTTGCCGTTGTGCGAGACGGGCGCATTTCGATTGTTTGGCCTCCCAACCGCGAATCAGCCAAAATATACTTATAACATATAGGTTGATTTGTATCGCAATCAATTTCAATTCGCCAACGATTTAATTCACAACAAGTTAATCCAATCGCTTTTTCAACATCCCAATTACCAAGCTCGGGGATTGAACCAACGACTTTCACACTTTGCCCCCACTCGGTTGGGCAGTAACAATCAAATTTAAGTTTCATGATTTAGCGGTAAATTAGTGAACCGGTGAACAGACAAATGCCAATAGTTATCAAGACTGCGAATAAATCATACTTATCCGATTAAACGGCTCACCGATTATCCTAATTTGAAAGTAAATATCGCTCGGCATCAAGTGCGGCTTTGCAGCCGGAGCCTGCCGCTACAATTGCTTGCCGATAAGTGCGGTCCATAACATCGCCACACGCAAAAACGCCCGGCACATTAGTACGCGACGAGTTTGGTTCGGTTATTATATAGCCGTCGTCGTCGGTTTGCACAAATGGCTGAAAAACAGCACTGTTTGGGTGATGGCCGATAGCAAGGAAAAAGCCGTCAATCTTGATTTGGCGTTTTTCTTCTTCCGCTGTCCCTTGGCGATAAACAAGATTAGCTCCCTCAACAACACCATCGCCAAATAGTTCTAAAGTATTGTGTTCAAATAATATTTCGATATTTGGAGTATTCATCACTCGGTCTTGCATCGCCTTTGAAGCACGCAGGTAATTTTTGCGGACTATCATATAAACCTTATTGCAAAGATGCGCCAGATAAGTAGCCTCTTCGCAAGCAGTATCGCCGCCTCCAACCACCGCAACATCTTTTTTGCGATAGAAGAAGCCATCGCATGTTGCACAAGCCGACACACCATTTCCCCGATATTTTTCTTCCGATGGCAAACCAAGATATTTAGCCGTTGCGCCAGTTGCAATTATCACCGCATCGGCATCAATCAGTTTCTCACCATCAATTGTTACAAGACGCTTTCCATCGGCAAAATCGACTTTTGTAACCGTGCCGTATCGAATGTCGGCACCAAGGCGCTCGGCTTGTTGACGAAATTCCTCCATCATCTGCGTACCGTCAACGCCATTTGGATAGCCCGGAAAATTTTCGATTTCAGTTGTTGTAGTTAACTGTCCGCCTGCTTGCAAACCTTGCACTAAAACAGGCGACAAATTAGCACGCGAAGCATAAATTGCAGCGGTATATCCTGCTGGTCCTGAACCAATTATCAAGACTTTCACCTTTTCTGTTTCCATTGTTCTATGTTTTTTACAAACATAAAATTTTTTATTGTTGGCAACTAAAGTTTATTCAGAATCATTTTCATTATTCCTCAATGTTTTTTAGTAACGAATTCTTAATTAATGCAAAAATTTTTCTTCTTTTGCAATGTTTAATAAGTCTATTAAACAAACCAATTAAATAGCGTAATTATTATCATAATGAAACAAAATACACATTACAACGTTGGTGTCGATATAGGTTCAACAACACTAAAAGTAGTTGTGCTTGACGCTAATGGCGAAATTATTTTTACTGATTATCAACGACATAATGCGGCGATTAAGCAAACCGCCAATTTGGTTGCAACCAAATTTTTCAACAAATTTGGCGATTGTTGGCTTGATGTTGTACTGACAGGCTCGGTTGGCATGGGCTACGCTGAGCGGTTGAATTTCGGCTTTGTACAAGAGGTTGTAGCAGCTGCCGAAACCATCAAGCAACGCTATCCAAACGTACACACCTTTGTCGATATGGGAGGCGAGGATAGTAAAATGATATTTTTTGAAGAAGGGAAAATCCCGGACATCCGCATGAATGGCAGTTGCGCAGGCGGCACGGGCGCTTTTATCGACCAAACAGCGACACTGCTTGGTGTTGGAACAAACGAGCTAAACGCACTTGCCGAAAAATCAGAAACCATATATCCAATGGCATCGCGTTGCGGAGTGTTCTCAAAAACTGATATTCAGAATCTTATAAGCAGAAATGTAAGCAGAAACGACATTGCGGCATCGGTTTTTAATGCAGTGGCAATGCAAGTTGTGGCTTCGCTTGCACGCGGTATGGACATTGAGCCTAAAGTATTCTTCTGCGGAGGGCCTTTCGCTTTTCTGCCCGAGTTGAAAAAACATTTCATTCGCGTTCTTGGCATTACTGAGCAAGATTGCGTTCTGCCAAAAAACGCACAAATTATACCGGCACTCGGTTGCGCTTTATTATCCGAAACACAGAGCAAACGCCCAATCCGCCTATCAGAAATAATGTACATTTTGCGCTATGCCGTTGACGAAACTCCCATTGACCTGACATCGCGCCTACAGCCGCTTTTCAGCTCCGAAGCCGAATATGCCGATTGGGTAAAACGTAAAGCCAACAAATTTGTACCACGCGCAAAATTTGAAACCGATAAGCCAACCCGCTATTTCCTTGGCATCGACTCGGGTAGCACAACTACCAAAATTGTGCTCATAAACGAAAAAGCCGAAATTGTTTACACTGATTATCAACGAAATAAAGGCGACAGCTTTAAAACTTTTGCCGATGGGCTAAAACGCATGTACGAATCGGTACAAAACCCTGATAATATTGTAATTGCAGGCAGTTGCGCAACAGGCTATGGCGAAAATCTGCTACGCACTGCCTTTAACCTTGACGACGGCATTGTTGAAACAATGGCACACTTTGTGGCCGCCAAATATGTTGACCCCGACTTGTCGTTTGTGCTCGACATTGGCGGACAAGACATGAAAGCAATTTTTGTTGAAAATGGCACTATCCGCCGCATTGAGATTAACGAAGCGTGCTCATCAGGGTGTGGCTCGTTTATCGAAACTTTTGCAAATATGCTTGGCTACAAGGTTGACGATTTTGCGCGATTATCGTGCATGGCTCAACACCCGTGCGATTTGGGCACACGCTGCACTGTTTTTATGAACTCAAAGGTGAAACAAGCAATGCGCGAAGGCGCAGGTGTCGAGGATATTGCAGCAGGCTTCAGTTATTCTGTTGTAAAAAACTGCTTATTCAAAGTATTGAAACTCAAAAACATAAAAGAACTTGGCGATAATATTGTAGTGCAAGGCGGAACTTTCCGCAATCACTCAATTGTACGCGCCCTTGAACTGCAAACCGGCTGCAACGTATCGTTTACCGATGTTCCCGAACTGATGGGCGCTTATGGAGCCGCTTTGCATGCGATTCAAAACGGAAAGAGTAATGAGTAAAGGGAAGATCGGAAGAGCG
>CALBPW010000245.1 GCA_937899145.1 uncultured Bacteroidota bacterium | reverse complement strand
GCGGGAACGATAATTCAGCCCGGACACATGCAAAACGAGTAAACACCACGACCGGCCGACTGCTGAACTAAGCTATATGAAGCGGCTGGCAAGTACGGCCCACGCTGCCGACATGAGTATTGAATAGAATCGATAAGGCTTTGCGGATGCTCGATACGGACACCCATTGCAAACGATTTGGGTTCAAGCAAAACACCTTGCTTATGTAGCGAAAAATAAACATCACGAGCCGAATGTCCCGTAGCAAGCACAACTGTCTTTGAATCAATAATATCACCATTCGACAATTTTACGCCATACACTTTATTGTTTTTAACAATAAGTTCAGAAAACGGGGTTTCGAAATGTATTTCGCCGCCATGCTCAACTATCGTTTTACGGATATTTTCGATTATAGCGGGCAGTTTATCGGTGCCGATATGCGGGTGCGCATCAATCAAAATGTTTGGATTTCCGCCATTCGCGTATAAAATGCGCAAAACTTCAGAAATGTCACCACGCTTTTTTGAGCGTGTAAAAAGTTTCCCGTCAGAATAAGTGCCTGCGCCACCCTCACCAAATCCATAGTTTGAATTTGGGTTGACACCTTGGTTGCGATGAATGGCGGCAATATCAATGCGGCGTGTGTGCACATCTTTTCCTCGCTCAATTATTATTGGTTTCAAGCCAGTTTGCAAAAATTTGAGTGCGGCAAACAATCCTGCCGGCCCGGCACCTATTATTACGACTGGTTTTGAATGCTCAACATTCTGATATTCAGGCAGTTTGAATTCATCTGGCTTGGGTAGCTCGTCAATGTAGATATCGAGTTTCAGATTTACCCGCACTTTTCCGTGCCGCGCATCAATAGAACGATTGCGGAGTTGGCAAAAAGATATTTGCTGAAGCGATAATCCCAATTGTGAAGCGGCTATTGGTAAGTAATATTTTTCAGCCGATGCTTTTTCGGGCTCAAGCGATAGTGTTATTTCTTTTATCATTCGAAGCAGAGAACCAATGTTACCATTTTTGAACCCAACCGACTAAAAGCGTCGGTGTATTCAGTGTTATCGTATTTAACAATATTCAAAAGTCCGTAACTGAATTTTATTTCAGTCGAATATTTAAACCAATGTAAGTAATTGTCAAGTCCTATACCTATTTCAGCATAAACATCAAGTTTTTTGAGGCGGATTTTCGGTTTTTCTTCTTCTTTAGGTTTTTTACGGGCTGCAAGGTCGATAGCAGGATTAACGCCTGCAAAAATATATGGACGATAATTACTCTCACGCACGGCCCGGTATTTTACAATAATTGGGGATTGCAGTAGTGTGGTTTCAATTTTCATTGAGTGTTTACGCAGTAGGCGTTCGTCTTGAATTTTATCGTCGCAAAGCAGATAATTGAGACTGCGCTGGCTGAACATCAGCCCGGGTAAAACTCGCAAATCCCAATTGTCAGCAAGTTTCAAATTGGCTATCATACTTGCGCCAAAAAGTGCGCCCCCGCTATATTCGACTGAGTAAACTGTATCTAAGGCGTTGAATGTATCGGAATGGCTGATAGCGAAGTCCATTTTGCCAAGCGAGAAGGCAAAACCGAAATGGTAAGGCTCTGCATCGTAGAAGGGGGCGCGCCAAGGGCGTTTCCGCTGCGCAAAAACCGAGCCCGACAATGTCAAGATAAGTATTGTGAATAATAAAATTTTTTTCGCCATAGATTTTTTTGAACCGCCAAAAGTATGAATTTTTTGACACGGAAAATATTTAACGCAAAAGGCTGTGTTTTATTGCAAAAAAGTGATTCAAACAAACAAAAAACTCTTGCAACCATCAGATTGCAAGAGTTTTTTTGTCGGGGTAGCAGGATTCGAACCTGCGACCTCCTGCTCCCAAAGCAGGCACACTAACCGGGCTGTGCTATACCCCGTTGCTGAAAAGCGTTGCAAATATAGAGTTAATTCATCGTTTTGCAAACGAAAAAGATAAAATTTTTGCCTGAATATAAAATAATCATTGCAAACTGATTATCAATATATTGCGCTTGAGCAAAAACACAAAAAACATTTCTAAGGACAATTTCCGATTATCAAAAGCAAGCAGAATTTGCAACATTGTAGGCAAAACCGGCCAAGACAAAATGTAAAAAACTATATTTGCAGCCTAAAAATAAAACTATGCTACCAAAATTTTTACTTGCCACCAATAGCCAGCAACGGCTTGGATACATATATATAGTACACAACGAATCGCCGCGTTTCATTCTTGAAGGTAGCGAAGACGACTTTGAAAATGACAAAAAAATTTATTGGATTGACAAGCCGGAAATATCTAAAAATGAAATAGATGAACTAATTGCAGAAGCTGAATATTTCCTTGATGACGAACTTGATTGTGAGGATAATTTAACCGATGACGGCGAATTATAATGAAACACCATTATAATTTACCGAACCGGCAAGCTCGTAAACAGGTGATTTTAAACCGGTTACCCAGTTAAACGATTTGTCAGTCAAACAAAATAATAACATAGAAAACAAATGGATTTTAAAGAAGAGATTAAACGACGCCGCACATTTGCCATTGTCAGCCACCCTGATGCCGGAAAAACCAC
>CALBPW010000244.1 GCA_937899145.1 uncultured Bacteroidota bacterium | reverse complement strand
CTTATCAGAGAAGAAAAAGTGGTGCTGATAAGATAACTGGTTGTCGATATAACAATGCGGGAAGGCGATATGAACCATTTTCACGCAACAGCTAATTTAGGATTGACAGCCAGTGGCGTAACACTTGAAGGTCCGATTTCTCGTGGCAAAGCATCGTTTATTGTATCGGGGCGAGGCAGCTATATCGGTATTTATCTGAAAGCTATTGATAACACCGATGATAAAGTCAGCTTTTACGACTTAAATGCCAAACTCAATTGGAACATTAACAACCGCAACCATATCTACCTTAGTGGCTACACTGGGGCCGACCAATTTTTATGTTTCGCACTTAACAACAAAAATAACCTTGAATGGGGAAACACAACCGGTACGCTACGCTGGAATCACATTTTTAGCGGAAAACTCTTTTCAAATCTGACATTTTACGGCAGTCGGTATAACTACAAATATTCGATTTGGGAAGATGTCCGACGTTTTAACTGGACAGCGCAAATTCAAGAATTTGGGGTAAAATACGACCTCTCGCATCACCTTGTGGGTAACAATCTAAAATACGGATTAGCAGCTATTTATCATCATTTCGAACCCGGAAAAGTCGCACCGCAAGATACGTTCTCGATAACTAAAGAGTATGAACTCGACCATCGTCGCGCCATCGAATTATCGGCGTATATTGGGAATACTATGCACATAACCAACAGTATGACAGCTGATTATGGTTTGCGCTACACTGCATTTATCAACATCGGAGCGGGTGCAACCTACACATATAGTAGCCTTGGAACACCCATCGATAGTACAAATTATAGTGATGGCGAAATTATAAACACTTATAGTGGACTTGAGCCCCGCCTATCGCTTAAATATGATATTAGCCACAGCAATTCTGTTAAGTTATCTTACGCATTTACAAAGCAATACATGCACTTGCTCAGCAATTCATCTGTCGGCTTGCCCACTGATGTTTGGATTTCGCCCGACGACCATCTGAAACCGCAAGAATCGAATCAGATAGTTGCAGGATATTATCATCTGATTGAGAGTTTAAATCTTGAGCTATCAGCTGAAGTTTATTACAAAACGATGGCAAATCTGATTGATTATAAAGATAATGCAGAATTGTTTATGAGCAAGCACCTTGCGACACAATTGCTTCATGGTAAAGGCTATAGCTACGGACTTGAACTTTTGGCAGAGCGTAAAAGAGGAAGGCTTACGGGCTGGATTGGTTATACGCTTGCCAGAACTCAATACAAGATTGATGGTGTAAATCAAAACCGATACTACTCACCACGCTATGATATTCGCCACAATCTCTCAATTACAGGAAGTTACGAGCTTACTCATGCGTGGACAGTCTCATCAACCTTTAAACTAACATCGGGCGGCTATGTAACCATTCCCGACCAAATTTACGAGTTCAATGGATGTACATTTTTTGATTACTCATGCCGAAACAATTATAAAGTGCCAATGTATCATCGCCTCGACTTGTCGGCTATATATCGCAATCCTAAAAACGACAATCGGAAATTTGATAGCCAATGGATGTTTTCGCTCTATAACGCTTATGGGCACAAAAATGTTTATTCGCTTTATGTGAAGCAAAATAAAGATGATATAACCAAATCGCATGCTTACAAAATGTACCTTTATACCATTGTGCCGACAATATCGTATAAAATTAAATTTTAGTTAGCAGGCGAATGATATTAACAACGAATAAAAGTATTGCCAGCCAGAAATAATATTTCTCAATAATTCCGTCCGATAGCCAAAAAAATCTTCTTACCTTTCTAATCAAAAATCTACTACTATGTCGAAACCGAAAT
>CALBPW010000243.1 GCA_937899145.1 uncultured Bacteroidota bacterium | reverse complement strand
TAGAATGTGTATTGAAGCATAATTGTGGCTGCATGTATCGACATTCCAAGGTCGTCGTTGTCGCGGTCGATTTGTGTCTCGTGCCCTGTGCGGCCAGTGTATTGGTACATTGCTTGAAGTTTTAAGTTGTAGCCCATAAAGTAATTGACACCAACGGCTGGCATATTCAGCATACCTTTGGTGTCCAATCCGTTACGATTGTAAAGTTCATAACGTGCCGCGGCTTGAATTTTATCGGTTACAAAATAGCCGACTTGTGCGTATGCGCCCCAATAGTTGTAGTCGTTATGAATTTTTTGGCGTTTGGTAAAGCCGATGTTCATCATATAAGCCTCGGCTGCCACATAAAGTCGATGATAAAGTGCTGCAAACTCAATGCCAGAGCGGAAATCGTTGGTGCTTTCGTTTTCGCTTTCGACATTAAGCGATGCGGCTAATCCAACCATCCATTTTTCTTCGTCTAACCGCGATGCCGACCCTTGAATAGACGGCACGGCCCCATTTGGCGCAAATGTTAAACGTCCGGCATAAAGTAGCGAAGGAATGTGCCAATCGTCGCTGAATGTTTTGGTTGCCTTGTTGACGCCTGCTCCTGTGCCGTTAAAGACACCAAACTCGTAACCGAAACTTTCAGCAAATGAACCATGCGCTTCAACACCCAAATCGAAACCTAAACCTATGGTCGGTGTTGCTGCGTTGAGTGAGTATGGCAAAATAACTGTTGATGTAAGCGATGTTGGAAGAACCGGCATCATTGTTTCGCCAAGTGTTGTTAAGTAGGCGTGTGTAAACGGAGTTTTGAACTTACCAACACGCACTTGCAAAGCGTCGCTTGCCTTAACATCAAACCAAGCCTGTTGCAAAACCGTTCCGGCCGCATTGAGCGATAGGTTGAATGTGATTTTACCAAAGGCTTTTCCTGAAAAACCCAACACGGCGTAAGGAATGGCAAATCCACTATTTGCGACATTGTCTTGATTATATGCTTTGTCCAAACCTTCATCATCGTAGTAGTTGAATTTAGCGCAAGTTTGAACTAACATAAATGGTTTAAAAACAAAATCGCCCGATTCGCTTGCAATCTTTAATCCGGTTTTGCCATTCATCGATACTATGCCATTTTCAAAATCCTCATTAACCGTTGTTTTCGATATTTCAAATTTTGTCTGTTCGCCTTGATTGTCTTGCGCTATTGTTGCTAATGGCATTGCTGCCGCAACTAAAATTGTAATTATGTTACGTTTCATTTTTATGTTATATTATTTGTTTACAATGAATTAAGAAAAGCAATAAGTGCCTCGCGGTCTTCTTTGCTCATATTTTTAAACAGATTTTTTGACGCTTCGCCTTCGCCTCCGTGCCACATAATTGCTTCGAGGAAATTGCGAGCACGGCCATCGTGGAGAAAATATGTGTGCCCGTTGACTTTTTGTTGAAGTCCAATGCCCCAAAGAGGTGTTGTACGCCACTCGTTGCCACGAGCAAGACCACTTACAAAATTGTCGTTTAAGCCAACGTTCATGATTTCAGAGCCCATATCGTGCAGCAAGAAGTCGGAATATGGATGAATAGTTTGATTACCAAGCCAAGGCAGGCGTGTCCCATTCAGTAAGACAGACCCGCCAACCTTTGTGTGTAAGGTGGTAACATGGCACAAGTGGCATTTTGCTTGATAGAACATTTGCTCACCATGCTGCACTTGCGGGTCGTTTATGTTGCGACGCGCCGGCACACCTAACGACTGCATGTATAAATCGACGTTTTCCATATCTTCGGTTGAAATATCGAGTTGGTCGTACGATAAGCCCATCATACTGCCTTGCGACATTTGTGCTTGTCCTTCGCAAATTTCCTCCGGGTAACGGCTGTTGGTACAGCCCATATCGCTTGAAAAGCCAAGTTCGACAGTTAAATCTAAGTGATGTGCCTTGTTGCCCGATAAGCCAACTGATGTGCGTCCGCGTTCGGTTATATAGTTGCAACGTCCGCTGATGCCATATTCAGGATAATTGCTTTTAGCCGCAAGTGCTTCAATTTCAGTTGGGTCGATAGCCATTATCTGTCCCATTCCTACGTGGCGCAACGGGCAACGGACTGTGCAGAACAATTCGTCGGGCTGTATTATAATCGAATCTTTTTTGACATTATCCCACATTTTTTTATACCAATCGGTAACAGTAAACTCAGGGTAGCAAAGTTCATAATGTTCGCCATCGGGGAATTCAAAATCCTGATAATGCCAATCTACTTTTACTTTTCCTTCAGGCTTAACGCCATAAATTGTTTGGTCGTGAACAACCCGACCGTAATCTTTAAAGAATACGCCGTTTTTTCGGGTTATGTAAATCAGCATGGCTGAAAAGCCGTATTTGCCAGAGCCGTATGTTGGGTTTCCAAGCGAATCGGTTCCGTTTTCAGTCCATAAACCGGGTTTTGTTCTGCCTGCATTCCGGTGGCAACTGCCGCACGAATACCCAGCATAAACAGGTCCGAGTCCGCCACCATAGCCGTTGCTACTTGTACGGATGTCGTCGTACAACTTGTCTCCCATATTAAAACGGGTGTTGTATATACCTGTAACCCAATCGGCTGGTGTGTCATACGATTTTGACGAGTTCATAAAAATCGTAGAAGTTCCCGCCGAAAGCGCATAGCCGGCAGGAACTTCAATGTCATCAATATCAATACCTTCTTTATCGCAACTCACAAGGCTTGTAAGTAGCGGAAACACAAGATAATAAAGAATTGTTTTTTTCATATTTTATAAAGCACAAAAACTAACGGCAACCAAGTGCCGTTAGTTTCACTTTTAATAACTATAACTATAAGAAAACTATGGTCTTATTTCACAGTGCGAGCTTTACCATCTTTGAACAATAAGAATTCAAGAGTGTGGAAACCGCGTACTGATTGAGCGGCTTCAATAGCTTTCGCTTTTTCTGATGGTTCTTCCTCATAATTGCCATCTTCGTCTTCATCCGGCATGGCTTCGTATTCTCCTGTCCATTCCAATTCAGCCCATTTTTGTGATTTAAGCAGATTAACAATAGCTTCTTGGTCGAGTGGCCAAGAGTCCATATTCGGGTCAAGACCAAGGTCGGCAACAGGTCCGAAGAGGAATGCTTCGCTTGATTCCCAAGGCTCGCGTGCATTCATCCATGCATCGCATGCTTTTTCGAAATTAGCATTAGTCGGGTCTTTTGCTAAAGCTAAAATGGCATCGTTAAGTGATTTAACGTTTGCTTGTAAATCGTTGTATGTTGGCAATACAACAACATCTACATAATTTTCTACAATCGGATTAAGTACGGCGTCGGTGTTAATTGCGTCATTTCCATCTATATAAGCTTTTAATGTTTTGATTACATTAACAAGGTTGGCACAAGCATCTTGCGCGTTTTTCGATTCTTTACATACGATGTTATTACGGAATGGTTGTGGGATTGCTAATATAGCGTCAATTGCACCTTGAATTGAATCGCAAACTTTTTTGTGCAGTTCGGGGTTATTTGTTTCAATAAGTTTGTACAACGAGTTTTCAGCAACTTTTCCATCACGGGTTCCGTAGTATGAATTGCGAATTGAACGGATGTTGTTGGCATAGTCATCGCGAGAGTGCCAGCTATACC
>CALBPW010000242.1 GCA_937899145.1 uncultured Bacteroidota bacterium | reverse complement strand
CGACGCTCTTCCGATCTAGTTTGTAACAACATAACTGCAAAAGCGCCGGTTGGCTTCGGTTTTCTGCATTTGCAATATCTGCTCCATACCCGAAGTGCTGTTCTTTTGCAATTCCAACTCCCAATACGACAGTTTTTTAAGTATATTTTTCCAATCTTCGGCAGAGTGCGCATTATTTATTTCAATGCCAAGTGTATTAAACTCAGCCTGATAGCTCATTGTAGTTTTTTCCGAAATCAACCGTTTTTGCTCGGTTATCTTTTTGATAGCCATAAGTATTTGTTTCGGATTGACAGGTTTTATCAGATAATCAGCAATTTGAGAGCCTATCGCCTCATCCATAATAAATTCCTCTTCGCTTTTGGTTATCATAACCACGGGCAGTGAATTTCGGATTTTTTTTATTTGGCTCAATGTTTCGAGCCCGCTCAATCCGGGCATATTTTCGTCAAGAAAGACCAAATCGTAATTATTATTGGCAACCATGTCGATGGCATCGCTACCGTTATTTATCGAACTTATTTTGTAACCTTTTGATTCTAAGAATATTATCTGAGGTTTCAGAAGGTCTATTTCATCGTCAACCCATAGAATTGATATTTCTTTCTGCATCGCAATTTTGTTTTTTAAAGAACGAAAATAGACTATAATTGTTGTTTTTGGCCTGATTGACATCAAAAAAAATATTTTTCAGTTGAAAAAAGTTTATTATACCACATTGATTATCAGACTTTTAAAAGATTATTCGCATTTATCAGCAACAAGGTTGATACAAATCAAAATATTTCTACTTTTGCGCCTGGGTAAGTCTTATACGACCAGCTCCTGCTGAACTCCCCCAGGTTCGGAAGGAAGCAAGGGTAGGCGGTTGTAGCGGTGCGATATAAGTTGCTTACCCATTTTTTATGAATAGCAAGTTGTACACTATTGATTCAGTTGGCGAAATTGAAGTTGTAAAAAACTCACTTTCGCGCCACATTTCGCTAAAACTCCGTGCCGGCAGGCTTCCAAAAGTTGTTATTCCACGCTTAATGCCATTTGAGATGGGGTATCGTTTTGCGCTTGAAAAAACCGATTGGATAATAGAAAACCGAAAAAAATTGGAATCTGTACAGCCACGACACATTTACGACGAAACAAATCCTTTTTTCTACCGAAATGGAAAAATTGAATTTGACAGACATAATAGCCAATACGCACAATCAGTAAGATTATCAAATGGTTATAAAGTTTTACTCCCGCAGAAAACCGATTTCAATATTGAAGAAACGCAAAAATTCATACGAAATATCATCATCGAACTTTTGCGACGCGAAGCCAAACTTTATTTACCAACACGAATACAACAGTTGTCAATTGCTAACAATTTCAGTTACAACAATTTAGCTATCAAAAATATGCATTCGAAATGGGGCAGTTGCTCATCAACTAACAACATTAATTTAAGCATATATTTGATGTGTTTACCCGAGTATCTATCTGATTTTATTATACTTCACGAACTTTGCCACACTATCCACAAAAATCATGGAGCACAATTTCACGAATTGCTTAATAAATTGGTTGGTGGACGTGAAAAATTATTAGATAAAGAATTGAATACGTACAAAATACAATTATAATGGAGAAAATTGCAGAACGCTTTATTCGCTATGCGCGCATCGATACACAATCTGATGAGAAATCGACAACATGCCCAAGTACCACAAAACAATTTATGTTAATTAAGGCACTTGCCGACGAATTGTCGGATATGGGCATAATTCAACCAAAAGTTCCGATGAAGCTCAATATGCAGCCGCAATGGCAGAGCCACAACGGCGGCATCTGGAGCACGCTGGAACAGAA
>CALBPW010000241.1 GCA_937899145.1 uncultured Bacteroidota bacterium | reverse complement strand
TTTCATACTCCTCATCGTTTTCTTCATCGTAGTAATATTCATATTGTAAGGTAAGTTTATTCCCTGAAATGGAGAATTTAATATTCTCGGTCCCATCTTCGTCTGTAGTAGTTAAAGTATTTCCGCTGATTTTATATGTGCCACTGTATTCATCTTTTACTCCATCTTCTTCTATTATAGCTTTAAATGTACCATTATCTTTAAATTCCAAAATGTCATCACTTAATTCTTCTTTACTGATAGTGATAGATTCGCCTCCACTTGCTATTTTTACAGATGTTAACGACCATTTTCCAACGATTGAAGCATCATCATCATCATCTTTTGAGCAGCTTGTAAAAGTAAATGCTGCTAACACTGTGGCTATCAAGCCTAAACTGAAAATTCTTTTCATTTTTTATATTTTAAAATTAACAGCCGTAAAAGTAATGCGTAAAAGTAATGCGTAAAAGTAATGCGTAAAAGTAATGCGCAAAATCAAAAAAAATGATATGTGTCAGTTTTTTGGAAACGGAAACAAAAAAGGCACAATATACTTGTGCCTTTCTTATTTGTTGATAGATTAACTATTTACTTAGCAATTCAACGCTACGGTTGACAAATACATTCAAGTCTTCACCTTTAAGCATATTGTTGGCAAGTAGCGCTAAATCAACAAGTTGCTTAACAAGTGGTGTCGATTTGCCAAATTCTTTCAGTTTAGTGTCTTTCTCGTCGCGCAAAGTGTCGAGTTGTTTGTCGAGGTCTGAAATTTGGTCTTTCAGTGTTTGTGGAATTTCTTCCTCCTTTTTGTCTTTTTTCTGAGCTTCAAGGTCGGCTTTTTGCTTGCTTAGAGGCTCAATTTTCGAATCGATTTCGGCTAATGTTGCGCCAAGTGCATCTTTTTCAGCATCAAGCACTTTGCTGATAAGCGGGTGCGCTGTGTTTACAACCAAATTGAAGTTGTCGGGCATATCGGCGTAGTAGTTCATTCCGCTAAGTGCGGCGGTGTCTTTCATACGGCGCATAAACTCGTTTTGAGTAATCATCAGCGGTTTGGCATCGGTGCCAAGGTCTTCAAACTCAACAATGAAGTAGCTCTTTTCAGGTGTTACAGCGTTGAAAACTTGAGTTAGATTGTTGCGGTCGGCTTGCTCCATTTTGGCTTCTGGCTGGTCGTCTTTTTGGATTAGGCGGCTGAGCACATCGGCGTCAACACGGGCAAAACGTACTTTTTCAAGTTTCTGCTCAAGTGCTCCGATAAAGTGCATATCAAGCTGGCCGTCAAGCATTAACACATCGTAACCCTTGGCTTTCGCACCTTCAATGTAGGTGTATTGGGCATCTTTGTCGGTGGCGTATAGGTAAACTTTTGTGTCGTTTTTGCCGGTCTGATTTGGTGCAACCAATTTTTCGTACTCGTCAAGCGTAAAATACTTGCCATCAATGTTTTTCAGTAGTACGAAGTTTTTGGCGCGCTCGTAGAATTTCTCATCTGTCAAAATGCCATATTCGATAAATAGTTTCAAGTTATCCCATTTATTTTCAAATTGTTGGCGGTCGGTTTTAAAGATTTCTTCCAAGCGGTCGGCAACTTTTTTGGTGATGTGGCTCGATATTTTCTTCACGTTCGAGTCGGCTTGCAAGTAGCTTCGCGACACGTTTAGAGGAATGTCGGGTGAATCGATGACACCGTGCAGAAGTGTCAAAAATTCGGGCACAATGCCTTCAACACTATCGGTTACAAACACTTGGTTGCAATAGAGTTGAATCTTGTTTTTCTGAATTTCGATGTTGTTTTTGATTTTCGGAAAATACAGAATACCAGTCAAATTGAATGGGTAATCGACGTTCAGGTGGATGTAGAACAAAGGGTCTTCGTGAGCAGGATAAAGTTCGCGATAGAAGTTCATATAATCCTCATCTTTAAGGTCGGCCGGTTTGCGTGTCCACGCCGGAGTGGTATTGTTGATAATCTTATCTTTTTCAGTATCAACCATTTTCTTTTCTTTGTCGCTCCACTCTTGCTCTTTGCCAAATGCAATATCGATAGGTAGAAATTTGCAATATTTTGTAAGTAACTGATTGATTCGGCTTTCTTCCAAAAATTCTTCGCTGTCGGCATCAATGTGCATAACAATGTCGGTTCCGAAGTCTTGTTTTTCAGCATCTTCAATGGTGAATTCAGGACTGCCATCGCAACTCCATTTAATGGCTTTTGAACCCTCTTTGTATGATTTTGTTATAATATCAACGCGCTCCGAAACCATGAATGCGCTGTAAAATCCTAAACCAAAATGGCCGATAATCGCGCCAATGTTATCTTTGTATTTTTCAAGAAATTCGCCTGCGCTCGAAAAGGCTATCTGGTTGATATACTTGTCAATTTCTTCTTCTGTCATGCCAATTCCGTGGTCTGACACAACAATAGTTTTTTTGCCTTTATTTACCGATACGCGAACTGTTTTGTCGTTCAATTCGCCTTTAAAATCGCCTTTTGCAGCCACTGCAATCATTTTTTGTGTGGCATCAACTGCGTTTGCAACAATTTCGCGCAGAAAAATTTCGTGGTCAGAATAAAGGAACTTTTTGATTACGGGGAAGATATTTTCGCTCGTAACACCTATTTTACCTGTTTGCATAGTATATATTTTTTAGTTTGATTTTAATATTGACGTGCTGTCGTTGTCAAACTTTGTGCCACAATTTTTTTCGGAAACAATGTCAGAGTGTGAGGTTCAAGCACTGACAAAAAGTCGGAATGATGACAGTTGATTAATAATAATCAACAATGCGCTCAATTGCTTTTTGACTTTTTCTTATATCGGAAAAAATGGTAGTTTTTTGTTTTTCAAATTCTCCTAAACTTGCAAAAAATCAATTTATGAAAATATTACAATCAATTTTGACAGTTGCTTTTTTGGGCATCAGTTACAGCGTTGTGGCACAAACCGATTCTGTCAGTCGCAATGTCGGCGAGGTGGTAATTACCGGTTCGCGCAATGCGGTTGATGTTAGGCATCTGCCTATGACTGTCACAGTTATCGGGCAAGAAAAGCTTGAAATGCAAAACCGGCAATCTATTTTGCCAACCGTGATGCAGCAAGTGCCGGGCGTGTTTGTTACCAGTCGTGCTGTTTTAGGCTATGGCGTGTCGGGAGGCGGTTCGGGGGCTGTCAATATGCGCGGAATATCGGGTGCCGCCGGTCAATTGCTTGTGCTGATTGATGGGCATCCGCAGTACCAGGGTATTTTTGGACACCCAATAGCCGACAGTTACCAAACAATGATGGCTGAAAAGGTTGAAGTGTTGCGCGGTCCTGCTTCGGTTTTGTATGGCAGCAATGCTATGGGTGGCGTTATCAGTATTGTTACGCGCTCAATTGAAACCGATGGCGTTCGAACCAATGTCAATATTGGCGGCGGCAGCTATGGTACATTCATGGCTGATGCGATGAATCAAGTGCGAAACGGCAAATTCTCAAGTACGGTGTCGGCTGAATATGGACGCTCTGACAATCATCGTCCACACATGCAGTTTGAACAATATGGCGGCTATCTAAAATTAGGCTGTGATATTGATAATCATTGGAATACGTTTATAAATGCTGATGTGACACATTTCGATTCACGCTATCCGGGTAGCACTATTGAACCCGTTTATGGGGCGGAGCAGTGGATTACGCGTGGCGTTATGACGGCTGCCATTGAAAACAACTACGAGCGTACAAGTGGCGCTATCAGTGTGTTTTCAAACTTTGGTAGACATAAAATTGATGACGGGACAAAAGAACCAACGCAAACTACAAACCGGTATTTTCGCTCAAAAGATGCGTTGAGTGGCGTATCGGTTTACCAAAGCGCACAACTTTTTGCAGGCAACAGAATAACATTTGGCGTTGATTATCAGCATATTTATGGCAATGCCTACTATACCGATAAAAATGCCGGCACGGTGCTTATTGTTGCAAATAAGCAAACTGCTCGCTCGGTTAGGCACGAAGAGGCTGCATATATTGATTTCAGACAACATGTAACCAATTGGTTTACTGTTGATTTTGGAGTTCGCATCGACCATCATAGCGTAACTGGCACCGAGTGGATTCCGCAAGTGGGAGTGGTGCTGCATCCGTTGAATAATGCCGATTTGAAGGCGATGGCGAGCAAAGGGTTCCGCAACCCTACAATGCGCGAAATGTACCTTTATCCGCCGTCGAACGAGGAACTTAAACCAGAAAGCCTTTGGAACTACGAACTGTCGTGGCGACACAAATTTAACAATTTCACATACGGAGCTAACTTGTTCTATATCAATGGTGATAATATGATTCAGACAGTGCCGGTTGATGGCAAACCTCGCAATGTTAATATCGGAAAAATCAATAATACAGGTATTGAAATGGAGGCTGCTTGGCAAATTGACAAACATTTAACAATAAGCACTAATCACTCGTTGCTGAATATGGAGTATAAAGTATTGGCAGCTCCAACATATAAAGGGTTTTTAGGAACTGATTATTATGTCGGAAAATTAACAATAAGTGTCAATATGCAATATATTGACAGATTATATACATCTGTTGGTGAAAACGAGAAAACAGAGGATTTTTATCTACTTAACATAAATGCAAATTATAAGTTGGCAAATTGGCTTCAAATATGGCTTCGCGGCGAAAATCTGCTTGCGCAAAAATACGAAATCAACTTAGGTTACCCCATGCCAAAAGCTACCTTTATGGCGGGAGCAAGGTTTGTGTCGAATCGGTGAACCGTCTAATTGCCAATCTATTGTGAACAAATGGTTCTTGAAACAATTGGTTTGATTGTCAGTTGTTTAGTTAACGTTAAATAAAAAGATTATTACATCAATATTTTCGCAAAATGTTGATTACTTTGCCCAAAATTTTAAACGAACAAAAATGAAACCAACACTTTTGATATTAGCTGCTGGAATGGGCAGCCGCTATGGTGGACTTAAACAACTCGACCACCTTGGAACATCTGGTGAAACAATTATGGACTATTCAGTTTTTGATGCTGCGCGCGCCGGGTTTGGCAAAGTGGTATTTGTCATTCGCAAGAGTTTTGAAAAAGAATTTCGCGAGATGTTTGTCAGCAAACTCGAAGGCAAAATTGATGTGGAACTTGTATTTCAAGAAATTGATAAAATTCCGGCAGACTTTAATGTTCCAACTGAGCGTACAAAACCTTGGGGCACAGGTCATGCTATTTTAATGGCGAAAGATGTTATAAATGAACCATTTGCAGTTATTAATGCTGATGATTTTTATGGAGCAGGAGCATTTGAGGTTATGGCAAAGTTCTTGGCAAATGGCGTTTCGGCTACCGAGTACGCAATGTGTGGCTATCAACTTTGCAAAACTTTATCCGATTTTGGTACAGTTTCGCGTGGCATCTGCTCAGTTGACGGCAACGGATTTTTAACCGATATAAAGGAGCGCACCAGCATTGAGTGTAAAAATGGCAAAATCATCTTTACTGAAAACGAAACTGAAATTGAACTTGATGAAAATGTGCCAGTATCAATGAATTTCTGGGGATTTGCGCCAAATTTGTTTGACTATCTTGAAGAGAAATTTTCAGCCTTTCTCAGCGCAAATGCCGACAAGCCAAAGTCAGAATTCTACATTCCGTTTGTTGTCGACGATTTGATGAAAGAAGGCAAAGTGAAAACCAAAGTTTTGCCAGCAAATGCAACATGGTTCGGCGTAACTTATAAAGAAGATCGTCCTGCAACTGTTGCTAAAATAGCCGAGCTTGTAAAACAAGGCCTTTATCCTGAAAAACTCTGGTAGAAAAGCGTTCTGCAAAAATTGTGTGATAAAAAAACTTCAATCAGCGACTGATTGAAGTTTTTTTATTATTGATAATTTTATTTTACTTATTATCAAGCAGATTCAGTGATTTTTCAATCTTTTCTTGTGTGATTTCAATGTAGCCCACAGGTTCGTTTTTTTTCTGACCGTCGGTCAAAACGTATTTCAGAAAGGCGACTACAACGGGGTCGGTTGGAACACCTTTGGTTACCAAGTACAAATCGCGGGCAGGAGGCGAAGGATAGCGACCTTCGGCAATGGCCTTTGTCACGTTGTCTTTCAAATCGTAAAACTGCTCATCGGCTGAAATAGAGCCGTCACCATCAGAGTCAACAGGAAAAATCTGCAAATCAGTATTCAACTTATGGCTGTCGTTATCGTAGGCGTAGCCAATGTTGTTGAACCCGATGCCGTAAATATCTTTTTGGATTGCCGCGGCAAGTCCCGGGTCGCCAAACACGGCTGTTCCGCCCAAATCTTCTTGCTTTGCGCCAAACCAGTTGGCAAACGTTTCAGCGGCACCGCAAGCATCGCTGCGTGTGTAGATATGGATAGGTGTCTCGTCCTCAGTTTCAAGTATTTCGCCCCATGTTTTCACATTGCCTTCAATCCAAATTTTGTGAGCAATCTCTTTAGTAATCCCGTGTGCCAAAATTTTGTCGATAATCGGGTTGTTTGCATTTATGGTTGGCACCACTGCGTCTTTAGCCGACGCAAAACCGACAGCGCCTTTTTCCTGTTCTTGCGGATAAACTTCGCGCGAAACCATTCCAAAATCGACCACGCCAGCCAGAACGTCGGTCATTCCTTTACCAGCGCCGCCAGCCGAGACATCAACTTTTACACCCGGATTTGATTGCTGGAATTCTTCAGCCCAAACTACTGCCAACGGATAGAGCGCGAATGCGCCGGAAAGCGACAATTCACCTTTCAATTTTCCGTCTTTCGTAACTTTATTGCCCGTAGAGTTTCCGCCGCACGAGATAATCGACGCAACTGCTACTGTCGCCATCATGAAAATGTTAATAGCCTTTTTCATATACTTCACTTTTTTAGTCATTAATGTATTTTGGTGCAAACATAAAGATTTTTAAAAACCTGCCTACTAAATTGGTAGGTTATATTTGAAAAATACGATTTAATACTTATTTGTTGCGGCTGAAAGGCGTAGCGTGATGGTTGTGAAATATGCGCAAATACAATGCGATTACGCAGATTTTAGTGCTGTTTTCTATCTTATTGAAACTATTTCAAATCGCACATTTCTTTTTTCTTACTTTAAGCATATTGGCAGTGTAAGATAAAATGCAGAGCCTTGATTTTCAGTGGAATTAAAGTGTAAATATCCGTTCAGCATCTGCGAAAAGGCTTTTGAAATTGTTAAACCGATGCCAACGCCTGTTATGCCAACAGCATCTCCAACTTGAAAAAAGCGATCGAATAGATGTGCTTGATTTTCAGGCGATATTCCTATTCCTGTGTCTTCAACAAAAAATTCTATATAACTGCCGTTAATGTTATAGCCAAACGACACTTTTCCTTTTGCTGTAAATTTGATAGCATTGTCAATCAAATTCGACATTATGTTAATAAATTTGATTCTGTCGGTGGCTATAGTGAACCCGACGGCATCGGGGCGGCAATATACTAAATTGATGTTTTTGGATTCGGCTTTAGCCCTAAATTTACTATACAGGCGCTCAAGTTCAATGTCGATGTTGATGTTTTCAATATTAATAGATACTTGTCCCGCATCAATGTCCGACATTGTGAGCATATCAGTAATTATGTTAAGTAGTTGGCTGCTGTTGTCGCTGATGATGTTAGTGTACGATTTTATTGTGGCAGGCGTTAGGTTTGTGGCGGTGCTAAGCACATCGGAGAAGCCAACAATAGCATTAAGCGGAGTGCGAATTTCGTGCGACAGTTTTTGCAGCAATGATTCTTTCATTTTGTCAGATTGTTCGGCTTTGGCAAGTGCATTTTTTAGTTCAAATTCAATGTTTTTGCGTTGTGTGATGTTATCTTTCATCAGTGCGTAGCCGATTATTTTGCCGGTTTTGATGTAAATGGTAAAGAATTTTGCTAATAACCAATAAGTTACGCCATCTTTTTTGTCCTGAAATTCGCCAATGGCGCGTCCTTCAGCTTCCAATTGGTTGCTGAGTTGGTCGAGTAGCTGTCGTTCGTTTTCAAAATCAGTAATATTGTGCCCAATTATTTCAGTTGGCTGGTACTTATGTATCTCATACACACGCCGATTGACGTAGTTTATGTTCCAATTTGAATCAAAAATGATGTATTCGCTAAGCGATTGGTTTATGGCTTCTATCAATTGGCTGTTAACAGATTGAATACGGGTGAGTTCGCTAATGTCGGTAGCTGTTATCACGCAGCCTAAATATTTTTTATTCGATTGCAAAACCGAAAAGTTGAGCAACACATCAATTTTTTGTCCGTTTTTGTGTGTCCAGATAGTTTTGAAGGCGAAGGTTGAATTGATGCTGTAACTAAAACTGAGTTCTTCAAGTTTTCGGAGTTCATCGGCCGGCATAAGTTTTTTCAATCCTTCGCAGGCTAATTCGGTTTCGGAGTAGCCGGTTATGTTGTAAAATGCGTTATTACAATCAATTAGGTCGTATTTTTGAACCACACCAATTGCTGTCGGTGATGCCATGCTGACGGCTTCCATTTTTTTACGTTTGTCTTGTAGCTCCCATTCTAATTGGTGCTGATATGTAACATCTTGAATTATACCGACAATGTGGCTTGTCCCGTTTTCTGATTCAAGCCTATTTCCTATAAGATGGACATGCTTCCTGTTTCCGCCACGCGATGTAAAACTACATTCCATATCTATATATGCTTGATTTTCAGATACTCGCATTAGGTATTTTTTGATTTTTTCGCTACTTTCATTGTCTAAGTATTTGAAAATTTCTGACATTGGTTCTGCCAATGTTTCGGCATCTATGTCTAAAATTCGGCAAGCCTCCTTATTCCAAAGTATGTTGTTATTATTGTTAATTATTTCCCAGCTGCCGATATGTGCAGCGCGTTGCGAGTCTTTCAGTAATGTATGGTTTTTGCTGATAATCAGTTCTGAAGTTTTTTGTTCGGTTACATCAACAGCGGTCCAAATAACCGATTGCGGGGTTAGTAATTTGCCCGAAAGTCGAATCCATGCAGGTTCGCCAGTGCGCGAAACCGCCTCAAATTCAGTTGAATATGTTTTTCCTTCAAACATTTTTTGGTAGGCATCGGCTTTTATTCGGCAATAGTCGTCGTAATTTTTGAAGATAATCGAAACTGGTTTATCTTTCATATAATCAATGGTATAGCCGAGCATTTCTTTTTTGTTTGCCCATTGTATTTTATTATCGGCATATAGGGCGACAAGTGTTTCAAGGGCAGCAAGCATCGTGCTTTGGAGCTTGTCAAGTTCGGCTAATTTTTGTGCCATTTTTTTCTGTTCGGTAACATCTTGAATGGTGCCGAAAAATGATTTTATGTTAAAGTTTTCGTCAAAAATGAAACTGCCAGATACTGCTATCATGCGTACTTGTTGGGTTGATTGGCAGGTTATTTCGCACTCAAAATTGTCAAATAGTTTTGATGTTAGCGATTTTTTTATTTGCGCTACAATGAGTTGTTGATATTCTGTGGTTAAAATGAAGGCTAAATCTTTGATATTCTGTTTGGTGCGGTATGGTAATCCGAAAATTTCGTATGTTCGTTCATCGCCATAAAATTCGTGGCTGTCGATGTCGAGTTCCCAAAGTCCAAGTTGCGAGTTGACGCCCTCAAGGTATTGCCGCCGTTGGTTTTGCAGGGTTCGCAATTTTTCTTCTTGGTAGGTAATGTCAACTCCCATTGCGTACATTACACCGCCTTGTACGCAAGTTGCCCATTTTAGCATTTTTGTACTACCATCTTTGTGTAACGCTTTATTTTTAAACGAGAGTGTTTCTCCCTCATTGTCAAAAAGATTCTTAATTTGTTGAGTAGCTCTTTCGATATCTTCGATGTGTACCAAATCCATTATGTGTAGCCCGATAAGTTCGTCGGGTGTGTATCCAAAAAAATCTACGCATACTGGATTTATGCTGATTATGTGGCAATTAGAATCAACAATTATAAGCAAATTGTTGCTATTTTTAAAGAACAAATCAAATGCTTGATTTGTATCGATATTTTGCATATTATTTTCCGAATGGTGTCTTGTAAAGATATAAGTTTGTTCGGAAATGTGTACAAAAAAATCAGGATAATTGATTTTTGTTGTCAGCCATTCAACTTTCCAATCATCATTTTGTCAAGTTGGCTGACGGCTTGTGCTATGTTGGCTGTAAATGTTTTGTGCGAGAGTAGGAAATCGGGTAATCCATTGGCTAACAGCGTATAAAGTTCTTTGTTCATCGATTCGGCATATTGCGCTATGGCGTATTCAATATCGTCGCGTTGCTGTGGATTGGTTGAAAACCGGTAAACTTGCCATTTTTGGTGAAAAAAGCAGTATGCCGATTCGATGCTGTCGCGTGTTATCATCACCAAAAGCGCTTTTGTTGTTCAGAGTATTGAAAACCAGCTTTTAACATGCGATTTTCGAGTTCGGTGCGATTGATATTGTAGTGAAAGCAAATTTCGTCGAGGTTGTCAAATTCCTCGTCGCGGAGTAAAAAATTGATTGCCGATACAAGCATTGCGTCGTCGCTAAGCGGGAGGTGATCCATATCGTTTTTTTTTGCAAAAGTAGATAATTTCGGTGAATAGCGGTGAATCGGATAGTCGTTTTGTGGATTTATCAATTCGCCAATAAGAAAATCCCGCAACTATTGCTACGGGATTTTATTTGGTGTTTAGCTGTATTTGTTATAATATCAATTCGTTACCTACTTTACGTGCGCGGTCGGGTTTGTCAAGGTTGATGCCAAGTGCAAGTCCAATTTCGACAAGCAGATTCCAACCGGCGCAAAGCATTACGTAGGGTTTGAAGTCGCCGGCTTCGGGCACGCGGATTGTCTGGAATGGAGTGTCGTGGTCGGCAATGGCAACAACTTTCAGCCCAACGCCTTTTGCCAATACCTCGTGGAATTTTTCAATTTCTTCTTCAATTGGGTCGATGACAAAAACAATATCGTTTGGGCTCATAACTTCCTCAATGCCGT
>CALBPW010000240.1 GCA_937899145.1 uncultured Bacteroidota bacterium | reverse complement strand
CACACAGATTTTAATCTTGAGGGACTTCACGAAATGGCACGCAAAATTAAACGTATGCAAAGCAAGGAAGATATGGTTGCAACGCTTGACGCTGATATAGAAATTCTGCGCGACATTACGGCAAAGGCGGTTATCAACGCTATTGGATTGGAACGCGCTTTTATTTCCGTCGTTACCAAAAATGTTGAGCTTATCAGAGAACATTTGCAAGCGGGCGAAGGCGCAAAAGAATTCCGCGCGTGGATTCGCAACAACGCTACAAATTTAATGCCGTCACACTTTGAACATATCATTGAGCAACGCGCCATTAATGAAAATCGAAAGGCGATTGTCAACGCTATTAAAGTTATGAGAAATAAAATCGACTTTTAAAAAATATTTCTGAAAAAAAAAAAGGGGGGGAGCCGTTAAAGGTTCGTCGCTATTTTTTAATGTGACTTAGTTTTGAAACGTCCGCCGACAATATCATAAACCGAATTGATTGTAACAAAGGCGTTTTCGTCCATTGACAGCACAATTTCTTTAACTTTTGTAACTTCAAGACGATTGACGACGCAATACAAAATTTCTTTCGGCAATTTTGTATAACCGCCCTGCCCGTGTAAAATCGTGACGCCGCGTCCAAGTTGCGCGTTCAATTCGTCTGTAACTTCGATCGGGTCTTTTGTAACAATCATAACCGCGTAAGTTTCATCAAAGCCCTTTGTAACAACGTCAATCATTTTCGCAATAACAAAGTACGCAACAAGCGAATACATAGCCTTATCCCAACCGAAAAGCAAGCCCGCGCCGCTCAAAATGAAAAGATTTATAAACATAACAACTTCGCCGACTGAAAAGGGCGTGTGCTTATCTGCAATAATTGCAACAATTTCCGTGCCGTCCAAAGAACCGCCCGCACGCATAATAATTCCAACGCCTATACCGTCAATAATTCCGCCGAATATCGCCGCCAAAAATGGATCGTTCGTAACTTTATCAAAAGTTGCCGCGTACTCCGAGCAAAAACTCAACATTATTACCGCTACAACCGTTGCAATGGCGAAATTTTTTCCAATGTGCTTGTAGCCAATGTACAGAAACGGAATATTTAAAACTACGAGAAAAACGCCAAACGGTATTCCGGTAAACATAAAATGCCCCATAATCGACAAACCGACAACGCCGCCATCAATAACTTGATTCGGTATCAGAAAAAGCTCAAGACCGATTGAGGCAATAATTGCGCCGATTAAAAGTTGCAACCCTTGAAAAATATAATTTTTAATTTTGCGCCCGTGTTTAATTTTCACGGCTTTTTTTGTAACTTCGTCAGCATGTGAAGTTTCATTCTCCAAAAAAATCACTCCCAAAAAAATTTTATTCCAATTAACATTTACGTTACGCAACAAAAGATTCTTTAAAATTTCCTGCGTTTTGTAAATTTTTCAACGTTCAAACTTTTATTTTCCAAAAAATTTCTCCTCAAAAAATTTTTTTCATTATAAATCTGTTTTTTGAATTTTTACAAATATATACGATTTCTGAAAAATCAAAATCGGTTGTATGTTATTGATATGTTAATTTTTGTATCCTAATTTTTGAAGAACATCGTCGCTTTTGTCATACTTTGGGTCGGAATAAAGGAACGACGCACCGCCTGCTGCATCAAAGATGAAGGCGTAATTGCCTGATGTCGCAATCTCTTTGATGGCGTTGAAAATGTCGTCTTGAATAGGTTTCACCAACTCTTGACGTTTTTTGTAAAGGCTACCTTCGGCTCCGAAATATTTTTTTTGTAATTCTTTTGTTTGACGCTCTTTTTGCACAATTTCTTCTTCGCGTTTTTGTTTCATTTCTTCGGTAAGTAGCACTTTTTCAGCCTGATATTCTTTGTACATCTTTTCAATTTCGGCGTATGCGGTCTCAATTTCGCCTTGCCACTCTTTCGACATTATTTCAAGTTGCTCTTGTGCCGATTCGTATGCCGGTATGCTTTTCAAAATGTAATCAGTATCGACGTATGCGAATTTTTGCGCAAAACTAATCGTGCTTATAGCCGCGATTGTCAATGTTAAAAGTATCTTCTTCATAATCAATGTATTTAAGTGATTAAACAATTAGAATGCTTGTCCGATGGTGAATGCGAATTGGCTGCCGTTTGAGCCAGGATTGCGTGGATTTGAATCGAATCCGTATCCCCAATCAAGACCGAGCAAACCAAGCATTGGCAAGAAGAAGCGGACTCCGACTCCCGCCGAGCGGTATAGACTATATGGATTGTAATCTTTCATCTCGTACCATGAGTTGCCAGCATCGTAGAATGCTGCAGCCCAGATGGTTGCTGATTCTTTCATCGATAGTGGGTAGCGTAATTCAACTGACAGTTTTTGGTAAACATTACCTTGCGGATAGGCTGTAAGTGAGCCGTTTCCGTTGTTTCCGTTGTCGTAGCCGCGCAATGGAATAACATCGTAGCCGTAATAGTAGTTGCCGCCTTGCATACCATCGCCACCTAATTGGAACGACTCGAATGGCGAGTATCCCCAGCGGCTATTGTAGTAGCCAAGTAAGCCGAACTCGAAGTTTGTGCGTAGTACCAAATTGCCGTAAATCGCATTAAACCAGTCGGCCTTAAATTTCCATTTGTGGAACTCGATAAGTTTGTATTTGCGGCGCATTTCTTCCTCTCGAATTGAGCGTGAATCGTTTTCGAGGTCTTTTTTCTTTTCATTCGATAATTCCCAAAATTCGCTTTTTCGCATTAGCGAGTAGGGGGGGGTTAACTGTATTGATAACGAAACATTTGCGCCACGGCGCGGATACAATTGTTGGTCGAGTGAATTGCGCGCTATAACTGTGGTGATACTCAGGTTGTTAGATACACCTGTGCTGAATTCGCTCAGCACAGCATAGTTTTTAATATTGTATCGCTGATAGCTGAGTTCGTTGTACAGTGTGAAGTAGTTGTCGGGCCATGACAGGCGTCGTCCTAAACCTACGGCGGCGCCTGATATTTTCATGTACTGCGAAATGTTTGACGAGTAAACATTTGAGCTTGAACGCACTGTGTGGTAAAACGACAATGATAATGAGTTTGGCTTTCGTCCGCCAAGCCAAGGCTCTGTAAATGAGAAGCTCATTGAGCGATAGTGTTTTCCGCTTGTTTGCGCTCTGATAGAAAGTTTTTGTCCATCGCCAGTTGGTAGTGGGCTATATGAGTCGAGGTTAAAAATATTTTGGACGGAGAAGTTGGTAAAGGTCAAGCCTAATGTGCCAATTACCATGCCACCGCCCCAGCCGCCGGAAAGTTCAATCTGGTCTGATGCGCGTTCGACTACGGTGTATTCCAAATCGACAGTGCCGTCAGCTTGGTTTGGGATTGGCTTAACATCAAGTTTTTCCGGGTCGAAGTAGCCTAATGTGGCAAGTTCGCGAATGGTACGTTGCACGTCTGATTTGCTAAATAACTCGCCCGGGTGTGTCCAAACTTCGCGGCGAATCACGTACTCGTTGGTGCGGTCGTTGCCGTGGATAACAACATTGTTGATGCGGGCTTGTTTGCCTTCGTAGATGCGGATTTGAAGGTCGATGGAGTCGTTGTCAACTTGTACTTCAACCGGAATTGCTTGAAAGAATAGGTAGCCGCGGTCAAGGTATAGAGCCGACACTGCGTTTTCTTCGCCATATAAGCGTTTGTCGAGGCGCGACTGGTCAAATACATCGCCTTTTTCAATTTCGAGTTGCGCGCTCAACATTTCCGACGGGTATTTTGTGTTGCCGACCCACTCAATATTGCGGAAGTAATATTTGTTTCCTTCTTCTACTTTTATGTTGATGTTCATTGTTTTATAAAATTGCGTCTTTAACTCATCCATCTTTTGCTACCTTTTATTGTTCTAATGTTGCAAAAAAATCTTTGTTCGCTTCCAGTGTATCTTTTGATGCTCTAATTGAGTAGATTGGTTTATTAGAAAATATTTCAATAGCTGCTTGTTGTATATCTTCTCTTGTTACAGAATCTACTGCATCATATTTTAGGTTTACGTCATTCAGTCCTAAATTTGAAGAAAGTCCGGACATAGCTGTGTCAACTTTATCGGCTTGTGTTGAGGCTGTTTCTAAAAGTTGACTCTTGAGACTGAGTTTCATTGATTCAAGTTCTTTATCGGTAAATTCTCCGTTAACCATTTTATTGATTTGTCTGTTAAACCCTTCTATAGAACGTTTTACATTGTCGTAACTCTTTAAATCATCGCTATCGGTTGTGGTTAATATATTACACATCAGTAGACCGGAATGGTTTGAATTTGTCATCATATCCGCCCCAACGCTGTATGCCAGTTTTTCTTTTTCTCTAAGGTTATTGAATAAACCTGTGTCTTCCCCTCTTGATAAAATCATTGACATTAGGGTTCTGGAAGCAAAATCTTTAGGCGAATATTTTGT
>CALBPW010000239.1 GCA_937899145.1 uncultured Bacteroidota bacterium | reverse complement strand
AATTGATGCAATATATTGTAATTGAAGGAAATATTGGTGCCGGCAAATCGTCGTTTGCAAATATGTTGGCAGCCGATTTGGGTGCGCGCATTGTGCTTGAGCAGTATGCTGACAATCCGTTTTTGCCAAAATTTTATGGCAATCCTGAAAAATACAGTTTCGCACTTGAACTTTCGTTTTTAGCCGAGCGCTATCGGCAACTAAATGAGCATGTTACACAGCCCGATTTGTTTCAATCACTTACTATTGCCGATTACTATTTTGTTAAATCGCTAATTTTTGCTCGCATCACATTAGGTGATGATGAATTTAATTTGTATCGTCAGCTTTTTAACATAATCTGGCAAAATATTCCGATGCCATCGCTCTATGTTTATCTTCATTCGTCGGTTGAACGTGTGATGCGAAATATAAGAACGCGCGGCCGTGAATATGAGCAAAATATTGATACTGAATATCTTACAAAAATTCAGAATAGTTATTTGGATTATTTCAAAACGGCATCGCGTTTTCCAATTGTGGTGATAAATACAACTGAATTGGATTTTGTTCATAATCGAGCCGATTACGAAAAATTGAAAACGATAATTACCCGACAAGAATTTCCGAATGGGGTAACGTATATTTAGTTAGGAGTTAGCCCCGGTAAACAAATCCATGTGATTTTTGCGCGTTCTAATGTTGTGGCAATATCAATCTCCAGCAAATTTGCGGCATTGCCAAAAAATGAGACAATTGTCCGGCTTTAATAAATGTTTTCAGTAAACGTACAAATGCAACAAAGCTATTTGCTATTGCAACAGCCAACAATGTAAGAGGTCTCATTCTGTTGCCCGACAGCATCTGGAATGCCGGCATCAACAACTTCAAATACGAGATAAAAGACTCAATCTTCGATAAAAACAGCAACAAAAAAATTGAGTTGGAGCTGTCGGGGACATCGGCAATAACGCCTTTTGGCTGGTACGTTTTGCCTTCAGCCCGCGCTTGCGCAAGTTTTCTGCGCACTTCGGCTGAAATCAGTATCGGAATCATCGAGCGGCGGCAATGCGGATGCCAGCCTGTGAATTTGAATGTGGGCGGGTACGCTAATATCCTAATTCTATTACTCCACAATCTTCTTTATCCTCGCCTCCACATTTTCTATCAACCACGATGGTGTTGATGTTGCTCCACTAATGCCAATACTTGTTACATCAGTGAACCAATCAGTTTGAATATCGTCTTCGTTTTCAATAAAATATGATTTGCCGTTTACCGATTTACAAATTTCGAATAGCACTTTGGCATTTGAACTGTCGTGTCCGCCAACAAAAATCATGACATCGTGTTCTGCAGCAAACTCGCGCAAGTGCGGACCACGATTGGCAACTTGCCGGCAAATGGTGTCGTGCCAATGAAATTGCGACTCCGATTTTTCGCCCAAAATTTTTACCAACTGCATAAACTTGCTCACATCTTTTGTCGTTTGTGAGAAAAATTCGATTGGACGAGTAAAATCAATTTTGCTTATATCTTGCTCATTTTCAACAAGAATGGCATTCCCGTCGGTTTGGCCTATTAATCCGATAACCTCAGCATGGCCTTTTTTGCCGAAAATAACAACTTGCCCGTTACACTGCCGCATTTGCTGATACGCCTTCTTGATATTGGCTTGCAAACGCAGCACCACGGGGCATGTAGCATCAATAAGTTTGATATTGCGAGCTATCAAATTTGCGTAACTGCTTGGTGGTTCGCCATGTGCACGAAAAATAACTTTTGCATTGTGTAATTTTGCAAATTCATCATAGTCGATAACACCTAAGCCCATGGTTGCAAGGCGGTTAACCTCAACAGGATTGTGTACCATTGCTCCAAGGCTGTAAAGTTTCTGTCCGTCGGCAAGTTCGTTAATTGCTTTTGTTACAGCATTTTTTACGCCAAAACAAAAACCCGATTCCGGGTCAACCGAAATGTTAATTTGCCTTTTTTCTTGACTGCCGATTGTCATTTTGATTTGGTGTTAAAAAATATCTTTCAATTGGTGAGTCGGTCAATCGGATAATCGGTGAATTGTTTTCCTCACTACTTTAAACTATATCTCCAACCGATTATCAACGGTTATTCTCACATTCAATCCCTGTCTTCTAAACATTACACTTTACTCTTTTCTCGCTTCCTCAACCATTTGCAAAATCAAAGCAAATTGTTCCTCTCGTGTTAAATTGCTATTATCAAGCACTTTAGCATCATCAGCTTGGCGCAATGGAGCAATTTCGCGATGTTGGTCTAAGTAATCGCGTTGGTTGACGTTTTCTAAAATTTGGCTGAAAGTTACAGTTTCGCCTTTGGCTGTAAGCTCGTCGTAGCGGCGTTGGGCGCGCACCTCGGGCGACGCTGTCATAAAGATTTTAAGGTCGGCATTCGGGAAAACAACTGTTCCGATATCGCGACCGTCCATCACAATGCCGCCTTGCACACCCATTTGCTGCTGAAGGCTTACCATTCGGCTTCGCACAAAACCGATGCGGCTGACGTAGCTGACCTTATCCGACACCTCAATACGGCGAATCTCGTCTTCAACAT
Organism: uncultured Bacteroidota bacterium; assembly: GCA_937899145.1. Lineage (GTDB taxonomy): Bacteria > Bacteroidota > Bacteroidia > Bacteroidales > SZUA-534 > RUG13583. Next base: position 3,177 of record CALBPW010000239.1, on the reverse strand, counting down.
TTTCGCCATTTAGCCAAGTTGTATTCTTAGCTGTAGGCTTGTCGCAAGTAAATTTTATATCGATAGTATTGATAACAGACTCAAGTGCATCAGCAGACACATTTCCGTCATTATCAATAAGATGGTTACGCATACAAAAAAGCGTAACCGCACGATACATTGCGCCCGTATCAACATAAATATAACCCAAATGACGCGCAAGTTGTTTTGCCACAGTACTTTTTCCGCACGATGAGAATCCGTCTATCGCTATCACTAAATTTTCTTTCATTTTCGTTTCTGTTTAATCGGTGAGTCGATTTTCTCTTCTATTTTACTATTTAGTATTATTTGAACCAATGTCAACTTTTCCTTTAACTCCTTCAATATAAAGACTTTGCGTTGGATAAGCAAAGTTAAGTCCGGCGGCGTTAAATTGTTCAAGTATTGCAAGATTCACTTCCGATTGCGATTCTAAAATGTCGCTATTCTTTTTGATATAGTATATCAGTTTGATATTCAGCGAGAAATCGCCATAACTCGAAAAGAAAACATTGCATTTTTTATCGAGGTGCTTATTGTCTTTCACAATCTGGCGTAGTATTTCGATGGCTTGGCGCATCTGTTGCGGAGAGGTATCGTAAGTCAGCCCCAAGTCAGTAATAATGCGGCGTGCAGGTTCACGTGTCACATTTTCGACTACGCTATCAATGATAGCTGTGTTTGGAATTATAACCTCAGTGCCATCAAGGGTTGAGAGGCGGAATGTGCGTAAGCCGATGGCTGTTACATAGCCATCAAAACCCGAAACGCGCACGCGGTCGCCAATGCGGAATGGCTTATCGATGATGATTGTAAAACCTCCAAAAAAGTTGGTAACGGTGTCTTTAGCAGCCAGAGCAACTGCCACACCGCCAATTCCCAAACCTGCAATAAGCGCGCCCACATCGTAGCCCGAATTGGTGAGCGCAAGCACAATGCCAATGCCCCATACAACCACTTGGATTGTATGCAGTATGGTTGGTATTGCGGTTGGGTTGATGCTGCTGTCTTTTCGCTCAGCTTTTTGTGTCAGAAATTCACCGGCAAGTGTTGTTACAAAGCTCGATAAAATCCAAGTTATATCGAGGGTCACCAATATTACGTAAACCTTGCTAACATATACCAAATAGTCGGTCGGTATTGGAAAATGCATGAGCGCCAAGCGGATACCTATCAGCACAATAAGCAAACTGACAGGGACACCGCCGCGCTCAATTACACTACGGATTTTGTCGGGTGATATTTTTGAAAATCGGGTTAAAATTGAACTTAACGCCCACAAAAAGAGTTTTGCCAACAAAAAGGCAAGTACAACATCAATAATTGCCCAAAACCATTCGATGCTCGAGGTCCCCAAAAAACTAAAATTCAACATTTTATTTATTTACTGATGATTGTAAAATATCGTAAACATTCTGCGCAATTCCTTCCCAACTATATTTGTCGAAAAAGGCTTGCGGAGTGTCGCCTTTAATCGACAATGCGTTCACCATACAATTGACAAACATATCCCAATTGTTATCGACTACAATTTGCAGTTTATTGCCGCAGACAGTAGTATCAATGCCGATTGCGCCAAGCGAAGTTGACACCACTGGTCGATTTTGGCCGATGGCTTCAATAACTTTAGTCTTGATGCCGCCGCCTTGCAATGCAGGGTTCATCACCACGTCTGAACTGCGGATATATTCATTAATATCTTGTACAAAACCAGCATACACAATGTTTTGGCGTTTGAGGTCGTCAAATCGGCGTTGGTCGTTTTTCGACAATCCGCCTCCGCAGATGAGTATTTTGTAGCCGGAGTCCAAATATTTTTGTAGGCGCGGGCTTATCTCGTCAATTATGATTGAAAGCGACTCAATGCTGGGCAGATATTTGAGTACGCCAAAAAACATGAAAATTTTGTCGTCAGGATTGATGCCGTGCCGCGACAGCACTTGTTTGCGCTCGTCGGAATTATACTTTTCAAGTTGTGTTTGCTCAATGCCGTATGGTTTCAGGTAGCATTTTTCAGGACTTAAACTGAATTTGTTTATGGCGATGCTACGGTCTTGGTCGGTTGTAAAAAATGCGCCGCGAGCCATTTTCATAGCAAAGCGTTCCCACTCAAACATTGCAGGCCACCACCATTTGCCTGTTGACATGAATCGCAGATACTCAATATTTAACGAATGTGTGAAAACTGGCACGCCTGTTTTTTTCGACACTGTTCCCATCCAGCCTAAAAATGGCTGTTCGAGAATGATGACATCGGGTTTTATGGCTTCAACTTGGTCGTAAATTATTTTATAATTGGCAGGCGAAATTCGGCGAAATGCGCTACGCGGAACTATCGGTTTTATCTCGAAGGAGCAGTCGGGCACTTCAGAGCCAACGCCCGTTATCACTGTCAATTTTGATATTTGCCCTAAGGCGCTAAGGTAGCCAAACACTCCTTTTTGGTCGCCCGATATTGGCGGGCAAAGTGGCTCTGGCGCTATCGATAATATTTTAAGTTGTGTTGCCATACCTTTTAATTGTTTAATGTTAATATTCAATGTCTAATGTTTTTCCCCTATTCTCCACATTTCCTCTTTACTTCCTCACTTTACCCATTACTCATCACTCTTTACTCCTTCAGTTGCAGCAATTTAGCATAAGCCTCGGCATCTGACAGAATGCCAATAGCTTTAAACAAAGTTGAATCGTTTGACATTTGCGATTTTACGCGACCAACTTGATAATAATACCGGCTTACGATTTCTTCTTGAAGCAACGAAGATATTTCCGACTTAAATATTTGTAAATCTTTCGATTTATCATGAGCAAGTTTTGCTCGCAGACTTTCTAATTCATCGCCAATGCGCTCGTCGTACTTATCTTTTTTGACAGCCGCCTCAAGGTCGGTTATCAGTTTTTCGCTTTCGAGTTTGTAATCGTAATTTTTATCGGCAAGGAAGTTGACAAAATCGATCTTTCCGATGCTGGTTTCGGTGTAGAGATAAATGAGCACCTGGTTCACATGGCAGTACAGCAGCAGCTGGCCAACAACCGCCAGGGCACACAGAAGGCTAAGACACGCTCCGAAGTCAGCGGTGGCGGCAGAAAGCCTTGGAGACAGAAGGGTACAGGTCATGCCCGTCAGGGTTCGACCAGATCACCCCAGTGGACAGG
>CALBPW010000238.1 GCA_937899145.1 uncultured Bacteroidota bacterium | reverse complement strand
GCAAAAACATTTTGTTTCACATTGCCAAACATCCATTCTTTGCCACCTAAAATGTTGGTAACGTAGCCTCTATCGTAGCGTGAGTGATACCATTTGCCATCGCCACCACGGTAGCGCGAGCTAAAAATTGACGCTGTTGCCATTCCGTACCAGCCATTTTTTAAGTAGCGTTCAAGTGTTATATCAATGCCGTAATTTCTGCCTAAACCATTGTTAACTAATGCTTTATCAAGGTAATATTCAATATGGTTCAAAACTGAAAACGAAGTGCCGTCTTCAACAGGAACATTAAACAGATGTTGGTAGAATGGTTCAATTTTGAATAGAGAGTTATTAGTCATTTTTAAACTATACGACAGCATAAAGTGGTGAGCCTTAGTGAAATCCAAGTCTTTATTTACAGACTTGTTATCGGTTTTCACAAAATAGACATCGTTTTTTTCTCTCCGGCTATGCAAACCATACGCCATGGCAAATGTTGAACGCTCGGTAGGCTGCCAGCGCACTCCCATGCGTGGTTCTACGCTGACTGCCTTGTTAAGGCGCAGATATTCAATATTTACACCAGCAGTCAACGTTAGTTTGTTGCTTAAACTCAGTTGATGATTGGTGTAGGCAGATAACAAGCCGGACGCGCCATCACCCTCAAACACAATGTGCAACGGCTGCCCGATGGTGTCGCCATGTCGCATTTCAATGTCGTAAAAAAAGTGTGTGTAATGAAATCCATTCCTCATGGTGTATCGTGCCGATAATTTTTGGCTATGTGCCACATCTACAATCAAATCGGTGTTACTTGCCGTCATCTCGACAGATGGAAGGTCGTATTTGTGGCTTTTAAAATTATAGCATTTTTGGTCGGCATCCATTGTGTTGGCAGTAGCGGCTAAAGTGGTTGTTAACTGCCCTCCATGTGGTAGTAAAATATGGTGTTTCAAGCCGATAGCTCCCATCTGTTGTGTAACGGCACCTTGATTTATATCGTAAGATGTAACCCAATCAGCGGTGTCGGCAGTGCCGTTTGCGTCTTTATCGATAAGTCCGGTGCCCCATATTGAGAATGTTCCTGCCGATTTGGTTGGTAAGTTTATTTTGAAGTTCAAGTCTTGATAATCAATCGATTCACCACCCATATCAATCCAATTCATACGCGAGGCCAATCCGAGTGACGAATATCGGTAATTGACTATGTATGAGGCTTTTTTGCTTTTACTGATAGGACCTTCTGATGCAAAATCGATACCCAATGTTCCAAGTTGAAAGGTGCGTTCGTGTTTGTCGTTATTACCTTGTCGCATTTTCATATCAAAAACGCCTGAGACGGCATTGCCATATTCAGCCGGAAAAGCAGCTGTGAAGAAGTCGGAATTGGCTAACACAAAAGCACTTAGCGATGACATCAATCCACCACCGGCTACCGATATGTCGGCAAAGTGGTTCGGGTTTGGGATTTCGATGCCCTCAATGCGCCAAGCGAGCAGATGAGGGGCGTTGCCATGTATTGAGATACCATTGGTGCATCCGTCTTGCGATACGCCGGCGAACGAGCTTGCCAAGCGAGCGGGGTCGCCAAAACCTCCTGCGTAACGGCTTGCCTCTTCAATACTCAGCATACGTGCGCCAGTTGATGCCATCTTGTTGATTGATTGCTGTTTATCGATTTGTGGGCGGACTATTACTTCTCCAATTGTTGTAACCGACTCATGCAATGCGGCTTCAATATAATTTTCTTTTCCTGAAGATACCATCAATTCTTTGATTATCAATGGCTCATAGCCGATAGCGTGAACTATAATTGTATGTCTGCCAACGGCCACATTTTTAATTATGAAATGTCCGGCAGTATCAGAGGCTGTGCCTGTTGTTGGTTGGTCTTCAAGATAAACGGTTGCAAATGGGATAAATTCGCCCGAGGCTGCATCAAAAATGTCACCTCTGATGCTTTGCGAAAATTGCTGGGCGTTAATTGATTGAATATGAATAATTAATGTGATTGGTAAAAATAAAATCCGTTTCATATACTTCTGTTTTTTTTTGATTTCGGCGCAAAAGTAAGTGCAACATAAATGCCGATTTTAATTGTATACAAAACGAAGTTTGATGTAGATGAAAATGGGATTTTGTGCGTATTTTATGTGATTATTGTTAACTTATTGCGGTGGTGTATCTTTGATTTTTACAACTTTCCGCATTTCGTTTCCAACAATCAGATGAAATGAGTTTACCGTTGACGCCTGAAAATATCCTAAAGCAGTTGGGTTGATATTGCTCTCGGGATTTGTTAGAGGCGGTTGAATGTTGCTGAAGTTAATGTTAAATTGTTTTGAGAGTCCGAAGTAATATTCATATATGGGTTTTGTTAGTGAATAAATTTTTATTGTTAACGAGTCGCCAGTTTCAAAGTTCTGAGGAATGTCCATTTGGAAAATATCTGTTTTATGGTTGTCTTCATATATCCAAAGGTTCGAATATCCATCTAACAATGTGTTATTTCGTTCAATTTCAACACGATAGTATAGCACGGAATCTTCGGTTTTGGGCGCAAAAATCGAAATGTAATATCCAATTGTATCAAAAAAAGTGCGTGTGCTTTGGTATTCAACAATAATTGAATCAATATTTATTGATTTTGGCATTCTTTCAATAGAATTGTAGCTGTTTTCGTCTATTTCTATTGTAAGCAGATACTCGTGTTCTGGTTTACCAATAATATCTTTTGTCTGATATTTGCCATCACCGATATTTTGCAGTTGGGCGGTGTTGCCTAAATCGTCGCGGATAATAACAGTCGCATTATTGATAAATATGCAGTTGGCACTATCAGTTGGCGCAACGCTTTGCGAAACAATTACAGAACATGTTGAGTCAAAGTCTGTTATCAGCCCTTCGATAACTATTGCAGGCTCGCCGCTATCAAACGCGTCAATATCAGAAGGTTCGTAACAGCCTGTTACTTCAATAATCGTTAAAATGCTTACAATCAGTACTGTTATGGTTTCACGAAACTTGCTCATAATGACTGCAAATATACATTTGCGAATTAGAAAATTGACCAAATGACACATTGAAAATTGCTGAGTTTTTTACTGATGCGTAAAATGTGTGTGAAAATTTATTTAATAAGTGCATCTGCGTTCTAATCAAATTATTTTTGCAAGAAAAAACCGATTATGGATTTTGCTCTGCCAAAAGAATTTGAATTGCGTATGCGCTCTCAACTTGGTGCCGAATACGAAGATTATGCTGAGTCGCTTAGCGCACCACCTCCAGTCAGTATTCGCTTTAATCATGATAAAATCAACAATATACCAGAGGAGGATAAAGTTCAATGGGAATCGCAAGGGTGTTATCTTGCTCAGCGTCCACAATTTACGCTCGATCCATTGCTTCATTCGGGTGCGTATTATGTGCAAGAAGCAAGTTCGATGTTTGTTGGATATGCTTTTTGCCAATTATATGATAATCAGCCTGATATTCGCGTGCTTGACCTTTGTGCGGCACCGGGAGGAAAAAGCACGCACCTTGCATCGCTTTTAGGTAAAAATGGATTGCTTGTTAGTAACGAAGTGATAAATAGCCGAGTATCAATACTTTCTGAAAATTTATCAAAATGGGGAATCCCAAATGTTGTTATAACTAATAATGATCCTTCTGATTTTGAGCGTTTTAGTGGCTTTTTTGATGTTGTTGCAGTAGATGCTCCATGTTCGGGCGAAGGTCTTTTTAGGCGCGAACCTGCTGCTGTGGCTGAATGGAGTGTTGATAACACCCGTATTTGTGCGCAGCGTCAACAGCGCATTATTGCTGATATTTGGCCGGCAATAAAGCCTGGCGGCTACCTTATTTACAGCACTTGCACTTTTTGCCCTGCCGAAGATGAAGAAAATATGGCTTGGATTAAAAATACATTTGCAGCTGATAATGTGCGATTTAACTTGCCTGATGAGTGGAAAATATCTGAAATTGAAAAAGAAGGTTGTGTCGGTTATAGGTTTATTCAACATAAAACCCGGGGCGAAGGATTTTTTTGTTGCGTTTTTCAGAAAAACGGCGGTAATGTTTTTAACATAAGCAAGCAAAAAGTCAAACAACAATTGCAACAAGCGTCAAAGCAAATTGTGACAGAACTTAAAACCTATATATCAGACGATTATGATGTTGATTTCTTCTTAAAAAACGATGCGGCAATTGCAATACCAAAGGAAATTGTGACTGATTGTAAAATGTTGATAGATAGTCTTAAAGTTGTGAAAACAGGTGTGCCTGTAGCGAAAATTTTTGGCAACAAAATTGTGCCAGAGCATGACTTGGCAATGTCGTGGATATTGAACAAAAATAAATTTGAGAAAGTTGATTTGTCATTACAAGAAGCTCTACGCTATTTGCATCGTGATAACATTTTTGGGGAATGTTCCAAAAATGGTTATATCCTTCTTACTTACAATGATTTGCCACTTGGCTTTGTGAAAAATATTGGTAGCCGTTGGAATAATCTTTATCCGCAGAATTGGAAGATTAGGATGAAAATAGAGTTATAAAAAAAGCCAGCCCTTGCGGGCCGGCTTCTTTCATTTATGCTGCTAAAACGTTAAGCGATAGCGATTTGACGCATTGGTTTCGGTTTGGCTTCTTCGCGTTTTGGAATTTCAACATTCAAAATACCATTGTCGTATTTTGCTGAAATTTTGTCGCTGTTAGCGGCTTCGGGCAAAGTGAATGAACGACTAAATGATTGATAACTATACTCATGGCGAGTAAAACGTTCGTTGTCTTTCGTCTCGCTTTCATTCTTCTTCTCCGATGAGATTGTCAGTACGTTGTGGTCAAGATTGATTTTGAAATCTTTCTTGTCGAAACCGGGCACTGCCATTTCAACTAAAAATGCATCGGCATTTTCTTTTATGTTAACTTGCGGCAATGTTGTGTTGGTGTCAGAATAATTGCAACTTGCTAAGTTGAATAGGTCGTTATCGAACCAATGGTCGAATACTGACGGATAGCTGTTTGAAAATCTTGAGAGTGTCATAATTAAATCCTCCATATTTTAATGTTAATTACTTAATTCTGCTTTTGCTTTGTTTTTTAATCAAAGACACCTATACGTTTTCAATTTTTGTGCCAGCGGCTGAAAATGGACTTTTTGACTTAAAACAGGGATATATATTATGACAAAATGGCATTGTATGTTTTGGATTGTCTGTTGTATCTTTTGATTTTTAATATGTTAGTGTTTTTTAAATAATGACAAAATGACATTCGTGTTATTAATAACTTATATCATTTTGTGTTATGAATTAGAAATGTTTATGGGAACTTTGGATATTTTTGAAAATCAGGTTTTCGCTTTTCGAGAAAAGCGCGCCCACCTTCTTGCGCCTCATCGAGGCAGTAATAGAGCATTGTCATATCTCCTGCAAATTCTTGAATGCCGGCTTGCCCATCAAGTTCTGCATTTAGTCCGCGCTTAATCATTCGCAGTGCAAGTGGCGAGTATTCCATCATTTTTTCAGACCACGCAACATATTCATCTTCAAGTTGTTCCAATGGCACAATTTTGTTTATCATTCCCATTTCGAGAGCCTCTTGTGCTGTGTATTGGCGGCACATAAACCATATTTCGCGTGCTTTTTTCTGTCCCACAATACTTGCTAAATATGATGAGCCAAAGCCGGCGTCAAAGCTGCCAACCTTAGGCCCTGTCTGCCCGAAAACGGCATTTTCCGAAGCTATTGTAAGGTCGCACACC
>CALBPW010000237.1 GCA_937899145.1 uncultured Bacteroidota bacterium | reverse complement strand
TTGGACGGAGCGAATGTTGTCTATGAAGGATTTGTTGAAGCACCAGAAACCAACAATTATCAATTCATTCTCTATTATGCTGGCTATATTAAAGTATATATAGGTGGCAAGGAGGTGGTGTCCGAGCGTTGGCGAACTGCATGGAACCCTAATTCATTCAAGTTCACGACTCCTTTGAAGAAAGGAGAAAAAACACAGTTGCGCATCGAATGGCAACCCGATGGTGGTGTCAGTTATTGCGGATTACGTGTTGCAGAACCTCGAACGGAAGAGGAAAAGGGGAAACTCAGCATTTGGAGTGAAATGTCTCGCGACTTGGATTATTACTTCATTGCAGGCGACAATTTGGATGAAGTCATCAGCGGCTATCGTACCCTGACTGGAAAGGCACAAATTTATCCGAAATGGGTGCTCGGATTCTGGCAGAGCCGCGAGCGCTACAAGACTTCTGACGAGATAGAAGGAACCTTGGCTGAGTTTCGGCAACGCCACATCCCTATTGACAATATTGTGCAGGATTGGAATTATTGGAAGGAAGATCAATGGGGCAGCCACCAATTTGAGGCAGCACGCTACCCGAATCCACAACAGATGTTAGATGCTGTGCATAAGATGCACGGACGGTTCATGATCAGCGTGTGGCCCAAGTTCTATTGCAACACCGACAATTACAAGGAGTTGGACAACAATGGATGGATCTATCGGCAGGCCGTGACGGATGACATTCATGATTGGGTCGGTCCTGGTTATGTTGGCTCTTTCTATGATGCATATTCAGAAGGAGCACGGAAGGTTTTCTGGCGGCAGATGAATGAGAATCTTTACAAGAAGTACAACTATGGCATTGATGCTTGGTGGATGGATGCGAGCGAGCCCAATGTACGCGACTGCACTCCCATGTGGTATCGCAAGGCACTATGTGGTTCGACGGCTCTTGGCACATCCACAGAATACTTCAATGCTTACAGCATCGTGAATGCCGATGCTATCTACAACGGACAGCGTTCTGTCAATCCCAATCAACGCGTGTTCCTGCTCACTCGCAGTGGATTTGCTGGCGAACAGCGCTATTCCACTGCCACGTGGAGCGGCGACATTGGCACACGCTGGGAAGACATGAGGGCACAGATGACTGCCGGCATGAATTACAGCCTGGCAGGACTTCCCTTCTGGGGCATGGATCAAGGCGGTTTCTGCGTTGAAAACCGCTACATGAGGGCTCAACAACTCTACGACCAGACTCAACAGGAGAATGAAGACCTAAAAGAATGGCGAGAACTCCAAACCAGATGGAATCAGTTCGGCTGTTTCATTCCGCTTTATCGTGCACACGGGCAATGGCCACTGCGTGAGGTATGGAACATCGCGCCCGAAAACCACCCTGCCTACAAATCGATTTTGTACTACCACAAAATGCGCTATAGCTTGATGCCTTACATCTACTCGTTGGCTGGCAAAGTCCATTTTGGCGATTATACAATAATGCGCGCTCTCGCAATGGATTTCACGACCGACAAAACCGCATTAAACATAAGCGATCAGTATATGTTTGGGCAATCAATAATGGTATGTCCTGTTTATCAATATAAGGCAACAAACCGCAATGTTTACTTCCCATCATGTGCAGGTTGGTACAATTTATACAACGGCAAATATCTACAAGGTAATCAACAACTTACTATTGACGCGCCATACGAGCGCATACCATTGTTTGTCAAGGCCGGGTCAATAATTCCGATTGGTCCGGACATTGAATATACAGGGCAAAAAGACAACGAGCCAATCACATTATTTGTGTACGCCGGCGCCGATGCTGAATTTGAACTATACAACGATGAGGGTGTCAATTACAACTACGAGAAAGGCGGATTTTCAAGAGTGCGAATCAGATATATTGAGCACAAGCACGAATTAACAATTGATAATCGTGAAGGGAAATATGTTGGAATGCCACAAAAACAACAATTCAACATTGTACTTGTAAATAGCGGAAAACCAGTAGCTTTTGATTATAAAGCCAAAGCTGACAAAAAAGTTGAATACAATGGTGAGCGAATCGTGATAAATCTGTAACACTTTGATAATAAAACAGATGTTAGTTATGATTTTAGAATTATTTCTGAATTGGTGAATAGTGAATTTATCCTGCCTACCGATTCAACAATTTCTTAAATTTAAATATTGAAACGAAGTTATAAATTACAATTATGAAAAAGTTCAGCATCAAAGGCATTTTTCGGGCGATAACGATGTCGTTGACGGCGTTGGCGCTTCTCAGTAATCTTGTGAGTTGCAACAACGACGACTCTAACACATTGGAAATAAGCGTTGGAGAACTTGATTTTTCAGCCGACGGCGGTAGTATCATTTTCAATATCGAAACCGATGCCGATGCGTGGCAAATAACATCGGTACCTGAATGGCTAACCCTTTCAGCCTCAAATGGTTCCGGGTCGACAGCAATGATTTCGGCAGTTGTTTCAAGCCGTTCAACCACAGGACGCGAGTCCACACTTACCATAACCGCCGGCAATGCCGAAAAAAAGATTGTTGTAAGACAAGCAGCATCTGAACATCTTTATAGCATATCGCTTCCGACGGGTTCAAGCCTAACCTTCGCCAAAGCTGGAGGCACAAACAGTATAAATGTCGAAACCGATGCCAACGAATTGATTATCAACACAAATTCTGATTGGTTATCGTATTCAACAACAGTTATGGGGAAAAATACCATCGCTATCAATATTACAGCAACAGAAAACCCAAATGCCGATGCGCGCACCGCAACTATCAGTGTTACAGCCGAAGAAAGCGAAACTGTTACCATCAATATTACCCAAAAAGGCGATGCTTACGCCAATTTTAACACTTCGCCTATAGCCAATTGCGACAAGGGCACAATGCGCACAGCCGCACAATTGGCTGATGCTATGACCATCGGAATTAATATTGGCAACACTATGGAGTGCCCAAGTTCAGAAACAGCATGGGGAAATCCGAAGATTAACGAAACGTTTATTAAAGGCATTGCGGCGGCCGGATTTACTTGTGTCAGAATACCTTGCGCTTGGTATAACGGGCATATAAACAAAGCAACAGGCGCAATAAACGGAACATGGCTTGCCCGCGCCTATGAAGGGGACTGGGTGCAGATTCTGACGACGGAAGCGAACGGGTGGCATTACTGCCGGCTCTCAAACGGCGTATACGGCTATATGAGCGGCAATTACCTGAAATCCACCGCCGAAACCTCCGGCATGGGAAAGGGC
>CALBPW010000236.1 GCA_937899145.1 uncultured Bacteroidota bacterium | reverse complement strand
TGACGGGCATCTCCAGCGGAGCTGCCGCCGCCGCCGCCATCAAGCTGGCGCGCCGACCTGAGAATGAGGGGAAGACCATCGTGGTGCTGCTGCCCGACACAGGCGAGCGCTACCTGAGCACACAACTATACAATTTTAATGAATAAAGACAATGGCTGAAACAAAGAAACTGAGCATCATCGCCTTCAGCGGCGATTTCGACAAACTGACGGCTGTCTTCACGCTGGCCACCGGCGCAGCTGCCGTAGGATACGAGGTGAACATATTCTTCACGTTCTGGGGACTGGATGCCATCAAGCACAAGCTGGGACGTTCGTTCACAGGCGGCAACTGGCTGACAAAGCTGTTCGGCTTCATGATGGGCGGTCTGCATGTCACTCCCACCTCGCGCTTCAACTTCCTCGGTGCAGGTCCCAAAATCTTCCGCTACCTGATGCGCAAGAACAACGTGGCCACACTCGAAGAACTGGTAGAGGCCGCCAAGGTGCTGGGCATCAATCTCTATGCCTGCGAGATGGCCATGCATGTGCTGGGCCTGAAGAAGGAAGACTTCATTCCCGAGGTGAAGGACGTGCTGGGTGTAGCCACGTTCCTGCAAATCTCAGAAGGTGGACAGACGCTATTTATTTAATGCATAATTTATAATGCATAATTCTAATTTAAACCGACAAAAATTATGGCAACAAAAGTGTTAGACATCACGAAAGAGCATTGCCCAATGACTTTTGTAAAAACAAAATTGAAATTGGCACAAATAGCCGAAGGCGATATTCTTGAAGTCCTATTAACCGAAGGCGAACCCCTCAACAACGTTCCAAAATCGGCAAAAGAGCAAGGATACAACGTTTTAAGCATTGAACACGTTGGTGGGAATACACATAAAGTAACCATCAAAAAATAGAAATCAAACCAAGCCTATACAGGCTTAAACAATAATTAGAACTTCTAAATAGAAAATATCATGGCAGAATCAAATCTTCAACGCAGTGTAACCACTGCTACAGCAAGGCGCTTAGCCACAACAACCAAAACAGCCCCACAAATGGGCAGCATCACACCACGTCTTCTACTTAAATTATTGCCGTGGGTGCAAGTCAGTGGCGGAACATTCCGCGTAAACCGTACGAAAGTAGAACTTCGCAAAAGTGAACGTCTTGCTATTCAATATGTTAACGGCGAACCATCCTTTTCGGCAAAAAGCTTAAAAGCAATACCACTCTTTTCAGAGTTCGACGATGAAATTGTGAATCGCTTGGCAAACGCTTTTGAAACAAGCGAGGTTGACTTGGGTCAATTATTTGTCGAAGAAGGAAAAGACAAACAAAAATTCTTTATTGTGGCCAACGGACAAGCCGAAGTAATAAGCAAAGGCCCTCATGGCGAAGAATTGCGAATCGCTCTGCTTGGCGATGGCGAATACTTTGGCGAAACCGATGTTCTTGACGACACCGAATCGACAGTATCAGTAAGGGCAATCACACCAACAATATTCCTTGGGCTGAAACTAAGCGAGCTGCTCCGCCTTATTGAGGAAGTTCCCGATTTCCGCGAAACTTTCAACAAAGCCGTTGACAAACAACTAAGATTAAAAGCATCGGTAAACGACAATGGCGAAAAACACATCGACCTTGTTAGCGGACACGAAGAGGACAACATCATTCCCGAAACTTACATTGATTACGAAGAAAATCCCCGCGAATACTCACTCAACACACTACAAACAGTTGTCCGTGTACACACCAGAGTATCAGACCTTTACAACAATCCGTACAACCAACTCGAAGAGCAGCTCCGCCTTTCGATAGAAAGTATTAAAGAACGTCAGGAGTGGGAACTTATCAACAATAAAAAATTCGGCTTGCTTGCATCGGCAAACCCTGCCTACCGCATAACAACTCGCTACGGAGCCCCAACGCCCGACGACCTCGACGAACTGTTGAGCCTTGTATGGAAAGAACCCGCTTTCTTCATTGCTCACCCACGCGCCATTGCAGCTTTTGAGCGCGAATGCACATGGCGTGGCGTACCACCGGTAACAACCGATTTGTTTGGCACAAAAGTAATTCTTTGGCGCGGTGTGCCTATCGTTCCGTCTGACAAGGTTGAGGTTGAAGGCCAATATCTTACAGGACGCGGCGTCGGAACAACAAAAATTATTCTTGTGCGCGTAGGCGAGAAAAACCAAGGTGTCATTGGTCTGCACCAAAGTGGCATTCCGGGCGAAATAGCACCCTCACTCTCTGCCCGATTAATGGGTCTTGATAAGTTTGGCGTTGCCTCATATCTTCTTACAAAATATTTCAGCATTGCCGCACAAACCGAAGATGCCATTGCAGTGCTTGAAAATGTTGAAGTTGGCTATTATCATGATTATCAACATCGTAATAAAATCGAAAAATAATGCTTAACATAACTGAAATAAGCAATTTTCCTACACAAGATGGTGGAGCAATGGATTTGCTCCGCCGACTCGCTCAAGAATATTGTCCTGAAGAGGCACAATCGGCTCGCAAAACAATATTCCCCGATGAAGATTTGCATTTAGACGAATTGGAATCGGAGTTCCGCAAACTTATCGACGGATACGACAACATCTATACAAAATTGCCGTATATCGGTGATTCTGATGCCGAAACAAAATTTATCCCGACCGAAAACGGTTTTGGAATCGGCATTCCTGAAACACAAAAATTGCGTGAGGTCAATTATGAGGAAATTGACACATTAAGCACCGACCAAATAAAAAAAGATTTCCCTGTACTTCAGCAAAAAGTGAACGGACACGATATTGTTTGGCTCGATAATGGAGCAACAACACAAAAGCCAATTCAAGTAATTGACAAAATATCAGACTATTACAAAAATTACAACTCAAATATACACAGAGGCGCACACACCTTAGCCGCTCGTGCAACCGATGCATACGAAGAGGCACGCGAAAAAGTGCGACATTTCATCAATGCGGCTTCAAGCGAAGAGATAATTTTTGTACGCGGAACAACCGAGGGAATAAATCTTGTTGCACAAACCTACGGACGGCAATTCATCACCCCCGGCGACAATGTCATTGTCAGCGAACTCGACCATCACGCCAATATTGTACCATGGCAACAAGTTTGCAACGAACGCGGCGCCACTCTTAAAGCCATACCAACCGATAAAAACGGCGACCTTATTCTGTCGGAATACGAACGGCTGATTACCCCACGCACCCGTTTTGTCAGTGTTGGACACGTCAACAACACTTTTGGCACCATCAACAATGTGCAACAAATAATCAATATTGCGCACTCGCACAACATTCCGGTGCTTATTGACGGCGCTCAGTCAATCGCCCACACACCCGTTGATGTACAAGCACTTGGAGCCGATTTCTTCGTGTTTAGCGGACATAAAATATATGGTCCGAACGGAATTGGCGCAGTTTACGGGCGAAAAGATTTGCTCAGCAAAATGCAACCTTGGCAAGGCGGTGGCAATATGATTAAAGATGTTACCATCGAACGCACCGAATACAACACTCCCCCGGCCCGGTTCGAAGCCGGAACACCCAATGTAGCCGATGCAATAGGACTTGGCGCCGCGTTAGATTACGTAAGCAAAATCGGACTGCGCAACATTGAACATCACGAGCATCAACTAACCGAATACGCACGCGAGCAACTATCGCAAATAAGCGGACTGACACTCATCGGGAATCCTAAAAACCGGGTTTCGGTAGTCAGCTTTGTTCTCGACGGAATACCAGTGCCTGAAACCGGAACACTGCTCGATAAAGAAGGAATTGCTGTACGCGCCGGACATCACTGCGCACAACCCGCATTGCGAGCTTTAGGCTACGAAATGAGCGTCCGCCCGACATTCGCCCTTTACAACACTCGCGACGATGTCGATAAACTTGTAATTGCCATAAAAAAGATACTTGGCAAAAAGTAAGACTCTTACGCACTGATAAACAGCATATTAAAATGAATTACGAAACAAAAATATTAAATACAAAGTATCAAAAAGCCGATGCGTACGGTTCATTATCGATGCCTGTTTATTACACAGCGGCATTTGAATTTGAATCGGCAAAGGCAATGAGCGATGCCTTTTGCGGACGTACAATGGCTCCATCGTATGCTCGAATTGCAAATCCGACAACAACATATCTCGAAGAACGCGTACGGCAATATGTTGATGCAGCGAGTGTTACAGCCTTAAACACAGGTATGTCTGCAATAACATACGCCCTTATGGCAGTTAGTGGCGCAGGACTTAATATAGTGGCATCCAAACATTTATTTGGCAATTCGGTTTCACTTATCCGCGATACACTTGGCAATTTCGGTGTTGAAGCCCGCTTTGCCGATTTTACTGATATAGCAGAAGTTGAATCGCTGATTGACGACAAAACATCGGCTCTGTTTTTCGAAATCATCACTAATCCGCAACTATTTGTGGCTGATATTCAAAAATTAGCCGATGTTGCTCACAAAGCAGGCGTTCCGCTTATTGCCGATACTACTATTGTGCCTTTTTCGATTTTTGATGCAAAAAAATCGGGTGTTGACATTGAAGTCGTTTCCAGCACCAAATATATATCGGGTGGCGGTACAGGCTTGGGCGGGTTGCTAATTGATTACGGACAATTCGACTGGAGCCAATCGCCATCTGCAGCTTTACGCGAACGGATTAAACGCGTCGGGAAAAAAATGGCTTTTACGGCTCGCGTCAAGACAGAACTAATAACAAATCTTGGTTCGCTTATGACACCGCAAGTGGCTTATATGGAGACACTTGGGCTTGATACGCTTAACATCCGCTTCAAACGGCAAGCCGAAACCACACTTTGGCTTGCCAAACAATGTCGGCAATTACCTGAAATTAAGCGTGTTAATTACACAGGATTAAGC
>CALBPW010000235.1 GCA_937899145.1 uncultured Bacteroidota bacterium | reverse complement strand
GTATCAACATTTCGCTGCGTTGCTTTAAAGGCCGCGCCATTGTTGAAGTGCAAGATAATGGTACTGGCATTTCGGCTGAGGCTGAATCAAAACTTTTCCAGCCTAACTTTACCACCAAAACCAGCGGAACCGGACTCGGATTGGCTATCACTAAAAATATTGTTGAAGATGCAGGCGGTGCTATATGGTTCTACTCAAAAGCAGGGCGCGGAACATCATTCTTTGTGTCGTTTCCCTTAGCAACTGATTAAATATAAACAACTTACCGCATAATAACAATTCGTCCGACACCATTTTTCAATGCTTGTGCAGCTGTCGGACGGCGTTTAATTGTTTGCCCATTAATTGTGGCCTTCGCTTTGTAGAAATAGACACCGCTTGGCAACAAAGCTCCATGCTGATTTGTGCCATTCCAAACGCAAGCCGATAGGTTTTGCCCGATATGCGAATCGGAGAAATCGTTAATATTGAAAGACCGGACGATTTTTCCGTCAATTGTAAATATATCTATCTGAATATCATCGGGTAACACTGAACCAGTAAGTTCGAAACCAAAACGCGTTTGGCTGCTAAACGGATTCGGAAATGCGTAAATATCAGTTATAGTTGACTCCACTATCACTCGAAACGAAATAATGTAATCGTCAATTCCCGACTCATTGCCTGAGGCATCGTGAGCGCGCACCCGCAGTTGATATGTGTCATCTTCCAGATTTAGAATAAGTTGCAATTGTGCTGAATTTTGTTCGATAGTTCCTGTTTCGAAAATGCTTTCAACATTATTTATATGGATTTTTTCTTCGATACCTGTTGTTAGCGATTCCAAATAAACCGAAAAAAGATTTGTGTCGGCAAGTGCAAAATACTGATTTTCATCGGTTAAGCGAATGGTTATTGTAGGCGATGCCGATACAATTTCGCCATCTTGAATGTGCCGGCCGTCAATTGTAACATCTAAAAGCGGGTTGCAAACATCACGCAATATATGGAATTGCTTGATTATGAAATTGTTGAAATGTGTCAATTCGGGTTGGTCGTAATCAGTTTCGCCTTCAGCACACGGATTTAGTTCAGCGTAGAAAACCACATCGCCGCTAAGTCCAACAGTCGAAAAACTAACTGTATCAATAATATAATCAGCCGTTTGCAAAGCCGAAAGCCTATGATAGCCGATGTTGGTTATTTGATTCTGCTCGGTTTGTAACCAATAGTGAATAAGCAAGTTATCGGATTCTTGGCTGCCAATATTTTCAAAAGCCACAATTGCTTGTCCTTGTTCGCCTTCGTTCAACGTGTCGGCATAAAACTGCCAGGCGCGCTGCGGGTTAACAGCCAAATCGGTGTGCGAATTGTAAAGCACACGCCACCATTTCAGTTGCGATGGGGTACGGAGCGAATCGTCGGAGGTTACAAACTGCAACTTCAAATATTTGTAATGCCCGGCATCGATGGTTGTTAAATCAACTTTTGAGGTGTCGGCATGGCTAATCAACATTGATGTGGCTCCATCTTTTTCAACTCCAAGTATATTAACATAATCATTGTCTGTCTCCTCTGATTTTGCTTGCCATTCAAGCGATGTCCATTTGCTCGAAGGTCCAATTGCCGGGCTTGTTATTGAGCCTTCAGTATAAGATGTGCGCAAGGTCCGCGTGAAATCAATTGCTGATGTTGCAGTTTCGAAGTAATTTTTGATGTTTGAGTATGTATATGCTAAAGTGTTGTCTGAATATTTTAAGTCTGGCAAATATATATCAATGAATCCTTCTAGCATTTTAATAGTACTTACATTTTCATAAGAACTAGTATTATATACTATAGGGATTTTAAGTCCTTTTTCTTTAGCCAATTTAAGACCATCTATTATTAAAGGAACATAATGTGTCGGAGTAACTAAGTTTATATTAGTAGCTCCTTTCTCTTCTAACTCTAAACACATTGAAGCAAATTCATCAGTTGTTACTGCTCTACCATTACCTAAAGTGCTTATATAATAGTTCTGACAGAATATACATCTTAAATTACAATTAGAAAAAAATATTGTTCCAGATCCATTCTTACCGGTAATAGGTTCTTCT
>CALBPW010000234.1 GCA_937899145.1 uncultured Bacteroidota bacterium | reverse complement strand
GTGTCGAGCTGTAGTTTTTCAGCGCATCGGGGTTGGTGCCGGGCAGCAGTTGGCCGGAGCCGTGTCCCAGACACTCGTGCAGGTCGGTGTGCAGGTTGCCGGCTTGGTATCCGTATTGGCGCGAGCGGGCGCGTTCGGCTTCGTCGTGGCAGAACTCGTCGAGCATACCGCTGCCAAGGCTGGCTTGGTGATAGGCGTAGGTGATGTTCTCGATGGTTACCGATTTTGAGCCGTGTTCCTTGCGAATCCAGTCGGCGTTTGGCAGATTGATGCCGATAGGGGTAGAGGGATAGCAGTCGCCGCCAAGCTGTACGGCAGTTATCACCTTGGCGGTTACGCCTTTAACATTCGTCTTTTTAAACCGGTTATCGATTGGCGCATGGTCTTCAAACCATTGTGCATTGCCGCTGATAACCTCGGTGCGGTGTGTGGCGGTCTTGTCTTTAAAATTGACAAGCGATTCCCAAGTGCCTTTCATTCCAAATGGGTCGCCATACACCTCAACAAAGCCGTTTACAAAATCGGTATCTGGCTGATTATCATCAACCCACAAGATGTTGTATTCGTCCCAAGTGTGCAAATCGCCAGTTCTGTAATAGCTGATGAGTTTGTTGATGCACTCGCGCTGTTTGTCGGTTTCGGCAAATGGTGCGGCTTTTGTTAGATATTCAACAATATGTTCAATAGCGCGGCTGTATTTTCCTCCTATTTTGTAGGTTTCTTCAGTCAGTTTTCCGTCTTTTTTTACAAGCCTGCTATTTAGCCCAAGCGATAGCGGACGTGATGGGTCGGGTTGGGTCTGAGCCGTGTTGTAGGCTTCAACTTCGGCTTGTGTAACTCCGCTGTAGAAGTTGTTTGCCGATGCAGTTATAACATCGTTTTTGCTATCAAGGCTGACACGTTTTAGGTCATGTTCTTTGTCGTATATTATGTTCAATACGCGATTTGCAAAATCGTCAGCATTTTCGCCTTCTTTTTTTGGCATTTTGCTAAAATCAGATTCTAAAATCAGGTTTCGGAATGTGTCAACATCAATTTCGGGGAAAAACTTGTCGCAACTGTAATGGTGATGAATGCCATTGCTAAACCAAACCCGTTTGGTGTATGTCATAAATTTCTCGAAATCAGTTGTCTGCCTGTCGCCTTTGTATGTTTTGACGATGTTGTCGAGCGTGAGTCGGATTAGCAGATTATGGCGGTAAAATTGGTCGAACAGAATGTCGCGGCCGCATTGTGCCGCTTGTGATAGGTAGTAAAGAAAAATTTTCTGACTGACTGTAAGGTTTTCAAAATCAGGCACTTTATATCGCATTATCTTGATGTCGGCAAAACGGTCGATTACGTATTCGAAATTATTGTCTGGTTTCATATTGTAAGTTTTAAATTTTTGACGTTTTTAATGGAGGCGAGCTGAGGCCCGCCGGTAATTTTTGTTTTGACGGCGAAATTACTAAAGGTGAAATAATGCAAAAAATAGAAATTGATTTTTCTCAATATTTTTTTTGCTATGTCGTTGTTCAATTATTGTTGTTATTTCGTCATAAAAATTGTGCCAATTAGTTTGTGTATCATTATTTTTCGCGCTTAAAATTTAAATAAGGTACACACATGAGAAGAGTAGGCGTTATCAGAATTTTAACATTTGCAATCTGTTTAATTTCAGCGAGTTCGGCTTTGGCTGACACTTATACCTCACAAGGCACAGGGCTGTGGAGTACAACATCGAATTGGAAAAACGGCAGTGGCAATAGCCCGTCGGCTGCCGATTTGGTTAGTGGAAGCCACACGTTTGTAGTAGCGTCCGGGCATACCATAACAGTGAACGATTCGGCAAATGTTTCGGCGTTTACAGTTAATGGCAATCTTGTTTTTGGTGCGGTGTCGGGCGAAAGTAAGACGATGGTGGTTGGCGGAAAGTTCACCGTTGGCGCTGGTGGTAATGTCAGTGTTGCCGATTTAGAGGGTACTCATATTTTGAAAGTTGGCGGCGGTTTTGAAAACAATGGTACAATTGCATTTCGCAATAGTTCGATTAAGGTGCTGAATGTTGTGTTTGCCGGTACGCAAACTATTTCGGGCTCCGGCTCGGGTGCGTTTAACAACTTTGAAGTGGCATCGGGCACTGTAACCGCAAGTGCTAATTTGGATATTGATGGCTCGTTTACACTTGATGCCGGCGCTAAATTTAATGCGGGCGCTACAACTATCAACATTGCAGGTAATTTCACAAAAAACGCAACAGGAGCTGATGATTTTAACCGAGGTACAAGTACTGTTGTACTCGACGGAACAACAGTTCAGACAATATCTGGAGTTAATAATAATAATCGTTTTCATAACCTTACAGTTTCTGGCGGTGGATTTGTTGTGATTTCGAGCCAAATAGATGTCGCAAATGATTTTTGGATTACAAATAATTCAATGGTAAGCAGTTCGGTAGAGTTGCACTTTTACGGAAATTTCACAGTTGATTTAGGCAGCACATACGATACCAATACCAGTTACACTTGTTTTTGGGCTGGTTATACAGGGAGCAGTCGTCCAACCACTGCCTCTGCCGGCAATCAAATGATTACAATAAATGGGAATGTTACGTTTGCAGGAATTTCGTGCAGGAGTAAAGGAACGAAAACATTTCATGGCAACATTTATTCTACCGCTGAATTACGGGCTTGGACATCGGCCGTAATTGTTGACGACGCTTCAACTTATAACCACACATTTAATGGTGTTGTAGCTGAGGGCGGTATCAATCTGCAAAGCCCGATGCGTATAACTGGCGGAACAATTCGCTGCAAAGATGCTACGCCAGATGTGTCGGACTATTCGCTTGGAACAGGCAAGATAACAATAGCAGGAAGTGTGAATGTCAGAACAGGCGGAACGCTTAATGTCGGCAATGATGTGGAAATTGAAAGCGGGTATATCGTTTTAAACGGTTCATATTCAGCATCGGGCACTGATACCACTTGGTACGCAGCGCAATTGAAAGGAAATGGCGGCAATACACTGACTGTCAACAATAGCACATCGCTTTACATGCGTGGACAAGACAACTTCCCGACAAACATAACAGTAACTTTTGGCGAGACAAGTACCGCCTATTATGATGCCGAATTTGACCAAACCGTGCGCGCAGCTAATTACGGAAGCCTTTATCTTCGATATAAAAACAAAACATTTGACGGCAACACCAATATTGCTTACCATTTATATGTGTATCCGGCCACAAAAGGCAAAGTGCACGCTAAAATGGGAAACTACACACACACAATAGCTTATAATATTTACGATGACCAATCGCTTAAAGGCGAAACCAACATAACATCGACAGGAACGGTGATTATGCAGTGCTCGGGCAATCGGACACAATATATTTACAAGCGGGGCGACGGAACTTATACCTTTAACAATCTGAAATTTATAAGCGATGACCCGACTTACGCGCAAACCAAATATATTACCGGCGATATTGTGGTAAATGGCGAACTATCGCTAAGCAATGCAAGTACAAACGAACAATTGTCTTTATCGCTCGATATTGACGACCATGCAATTACGGGCTCGGGACTTGCCGGCAACGATTTTAAACTTGGCAACAATACTCGCATAAAAACAAGCGGAGTAGAAAATTTCAAGAATTTGATCGAGTCGTTTGCATCGGGCAATGGCGGAACTGTTGATATGCACGCAATTCTTGCAACCGGTGCTGTTTTGGTCCCGGCTATTGTTGTAATGGGATTGTTGGGACACCAAATAGGAGATTTATTTGATAATCCTAACGGCAAGTTAAG
>CALBPW010000233.1 GCA_937899145.1 uncultured Bacteroidota bacterium | reverse complement strand
TTTTGGCTACACCTATTCGGCACGGCTCACAATCAACAAACAACACGTATCACATAGTTTTGTTATCGATATGACGCACAGCCGCGGCTACTACGACCACGTTTATAATTTCGAAAAACATAAAATAGAACCTTACATTGTAAAACTAACATTGCCCAACATCGCTTATAAAATTGAATTTTAAACAATTACAAAGGCTACAAATTTCAACTTCGTTGATAAGTCAACTTCTTTTTTTTGATTTCAGATTTGCAGAAAAAAAGGAATTGCCAACCATCGACAATTCCTTTCCTTTTTTGTAATCAATTAAAAACTCCTATTTTTTCGGCATAAGCGTCATAATAAGGATAACTATTTCGCCTATACCCGTTAGTAGCAACAACAGCCACCATGGAGAAAAACCCGCATCACGCAAACGGCGAGCGCAAATTGCTAAACTTGGCAGCAATACAATAAGCCCCCAAATGCCACATAGCATTGGCAATATAGCGCCAAGCACTAAACTGACAATTAGCAATAATAAAACTGTCAGCCAATAATCTTTACGCGATGTGCGACCCGAAAAATTGATGTAATTTTTAAAGAAATCTGAAATTAAATTAACCATAATACAATGTGTTTTAAAGTTCAACCAAATTTAATCATACAATTTAAAAATGCAAATGCGATTTCAACAAGCAACTTTTGCTGTCAACCAATTACAATCATAAGGTTGAATACAGAAAAACTGCTATTAATACCAAAGTTGACGGCAAATACATTTTTGAAGTTGGCGGTGAACGCAAAACATTTGACCAAATTGCCGATATTCCAAACTCTTACATTCTTGCCGATATGTTAGAACTTCCTATCGGGCGCAAACTGCCTTTGTGGATTGTTGGACTGATGTATTAAAAAAACAGCCGAGAAGTTTCCCGGCTGTTTTCGTAAAAAATTAAATACAAAACAATTAAGCGTACATAGCAACAATAGCCTCGTACAGCTCTTGCTTGCCTGAAGTTTGTTTTGGCTCATTAACTTTCTTGCCGTATTCGTAAGCCTCTTCAAAGGTCATCTTGCCTTCTTCAAACTTCTTGCCTTCGCCACTATCGAACGATGCGTAGCGCTCGGCAAGCATCTTCTTGTATGGGCTTTCCTCAAGCAGTTTGGCTGCGCTTTCAAGTGCGCGTGCCATTGCGTCCATACCGCTGATGTGTGCCAAGAGATCGGAAGAGCAC
>CALBPW010000232.1 GCA_937899145.1 uncultured Bacteroidota bacterium | reverse complement strand
CAGCCCATTGGTAAAATTAAATATGCGTTACTTTAATTCCGCCAACGGGTTATTTAAAATAAAAAGGTTGATTTAATTTTAGCAGTACTATTCTGCTGCGCATGGGCGCAAATACTCAAATTAAAGTGTACTCCGATGGCAGTGCCACATTCAATTCATATTGCGGCAATTGGGGCAAAGTACTCACAGCTGCGGCGCACAGCCCCAAAGTTTGTGACTATCATCTGAATTACAACAATGAAAAAATATTCTATATTTGTCTTTTCCTCCCACGTTGCAAGCAAAAAACAACAGTATGGAAAAGACAACTATTATTAACAATTTAACTAAACAACAAAAAATGAAAAAATCAATTCTTCTAATCGGTTTTGCAGTGCTGTCATTTGCAGCATGCAGTGACAAAAGCAGCGAACTTAACGGAGACGAGAAAGTGATGGATATAAAAGCCATCAGCGGCAGAGTGCAAAAAGGGCCGTTCATCAACGGGACACCGGTCCGCGTGATAGAGCTGAACTCTGACTTGCAGCAGACAGGCAAGAGTTTCGAGACGCAAGTTTCCGATGATAAAGGAACTTTTGAGTTAAAAAACATCGGTCTTATTTCACAATATGTTGAATTGCAAGCCAGCGGTTACTATTTCAATGAGGTTACGGGAAATGTGTCGGAGTCGCAGCTGACACTTCGTGCCCTAACCGACCTTAACAGCGGCGCCACACCCAACATCAACATACTCACAACACTTGAATACGGCCGCGTGGAATATCTCATATCAAACGGAGTCTCGTTTGATAAAGCCAAACAGCAGGCTCAGGCCGAGGTACTCGGTATCTTCAGTATCGGTCAGCCAGGCATTGGCAACTCCGAGGAACTGAGCATTGTGGGCGGCAGTGCCGGAGATGCTGCGCTTTTGGCCGTGTCGTCCATTCTGCAAGGCAATCTGTCAACAGGCGGTGTTTCGCAACTTGTTGCCGATATCAGTTCCGATATCCGCACCGACGGCAAACTTGACAACATCAAGTTGGGATCCAAACTGATAGGCGGCGCTATGGTTATTGACGCCGGCAAAATTAGGGAGAATATAACCGTCCGCTATAAGAAACTTGGAAGTGAAATTTCAGTGCCCGAATTTCGGAGCATTGTCAAAAATTTTGTTGACAACACCGATTTTGAATACGAAACATCGTTGGAATATCCGCAAGACGGAAAGTACGGGAAAAATCTTTTGGCTATAACCGACACGGGTTGTATGTATGGCTGTTATTCGGTTGCTGTCAATGTTCCGGAAGGGGTTAGTCTCGCTGTCAGAATCAGTTCACCATTGTATCCGTGGGATTCGTGGCTGTTAAACTCTTCAGCAGATGAAAATCATTCAACTTATAGCGAAGCCGATAAGTCGTGGTTCTTTGAGTACTCCGGTCCATGCGCTTTCGATATAGATGTCTGGCTGAGAAAGGTTTACAAAGATGTGATTTGCGATCAGCAAGGTGTTGAGGTGTTCAGAGAGTTTGAGAACAACAAAGTTAAAATTGAAGTGTTTGAAAACGGAGTCTTGACAATGACCAAAGACTTAACCATCCTTCAGGAGGAAACTTGCACTGAGGATTTTCTGCATGACTCAAAAGGCGACATTTATTAGGTATAACCTCAAAGCGCCAATCACTATTTTGGGGAATTTTATGGAAAAAAATTCCTCAAAATGGAGATTGGCAGGTAGTATAAAAGGAATCCCATTTGCAATTAATACCAGCCAAAACTAATTTTTTATCAGGAAAACATTTTTATTAATGACGGTATTAATGTTTGTATTCCAAGCATCATTTTGTGAAGATTTCACAGTCTCCATCGCAGCAACCGAAAAGAGCAATAATTATCTTGCTCCAATAAGAAAAATCTTTTGCCATTAGGATTGAAAACAATCGGGAAAAAACACGCACGACAACACACATCAATGTATCGTTTCACATTTTTCCTGACGACAACGGCAAAGGAAACCGATATACCAACGATAATGAGGGGAGAACAAAACCGGTCAGTTTAATAAACCATGTGAATCATATATACTCTGCCAATATTTCTCAATAATTCCGTCCGATTGCCCAAAAAATCTTCTTACCTTTCTAATCAAAAATCTACTACTATGTCGAAACCGAAATTAGTGGCACTTACAGGTGCGGGAATCAGTGTTGAAAGTGGGCTCAGCACCTTTCGCGATGCTGGCGGATTGTGCGACACCAGAAGGATTGGCGCGTAACCCCGAGTTGGTTCTGAATTTCTATAACGGGCTTCGGGCAAAACTCGAAAACATAAAACCCAACGACGGACATAATGCTCTTGTCAGGCTTGAAGAATATTTTGATGTGCATGTCGTAACACAAAACGTTGATAATCTGCACGAAAAAGCAGGCAGCAAAAATGTTATTCACTTGCATGGCGAACTTACTAAAGTGCGCAGTATTGCCAACGAAAATCTAATTTATGACATTGGTTATAAATCAATTAAGTTAGGCGATAAAGCCAGCGACGGACAACAATGTTGGTTTGGAGGTTACAATCCACAATTTTCCCGAAGAAGTGGCGGTTGGAGTGGCTATCGCCGGCGCGACTTCGGCAGACTTCAACATGGCGAGTGCCATTGCTCTTGCTATGGGCATTGCAATACTTTTTGGATAGAATCCCTGTCTAGATGATTTATCAATTGCCCGAAAACCGGCTGTCCGAAGAAATGAATACTTTTGCTCATTGTTACAATGTATTTTTGTGTTAAAAAACAAGTAACCAAAAAGGCTGGTTTCCTACAAAGAAATCAGCCAATTTTTTTCTCTTATTTATGAAGTTTAGCGGACAGTAATAAAAATATATATATTTGTAACAATAATAAAAAATTGAAAATGAGGAAGAAAATTTCACAAATTCCATTTGACATTTTATTATGCATGAGTATTGCTCTATCATCATGTGAAGACAGCATAAGTAACATTACTGAAGAAATAGAGCAGCTTGAAGAAGATGTGTTGAATGAAACCAACGATTCAACAATAATACGGAAAGAATCACTTGCGGAAATTGACGCAAGAGCGGATGAAGTAGTAAACAGATATAGAAGAATAAAAAAAAACAGCATTTAGCACATCAGACCATCCAGTATGGGTTGGTGTATTAGTATCTAAAGGCACATGTCCTAATTCAACAATGGAAATAGTATACCACATGGATTGTGAAGATAATGGCAATTATGGTGTACATGGAACGCACTACGAAAAAGATGACTGTTATAAATCGGCTGGACTAATAAGAAATAGTAGTGGAGATGTAGATTGGCGAGTGTGTATTGTTGATGCCCGAAAATACAAATTTGGGAAGATGAAATATGCTTATGCAATCTTTGATTTGTCTCATGAGAAATTTTGGAATGGAGCGTATGAAATTTTTGTTCATTTTGATGATGAAGATAAAAATAATAAAAATCAATATAAGGGAAACACCAATTTCGGTTTTGCTGTCAATACCAATTACCCCTATTATCCAAAGCAAGAAGGTAGCTATAGCAGTGGAAATGGTTGGACAAATATATGGTTTTATTACTTTCCTACAGACCCTACATCAAACTTAAAATTGCCGAATTTGGGATTTGAATACGATGTGTTTTCAAACTTTAATTGTTGCAGTTATACCAAACAAAACATATTCTATATTGATTCAGAAGATAAGAAAAACAATAATAATATTAGAATATTTGAAAATGCTCAAAAGGCAGGCTATAATAAAAATGGCAAATATATAGATGCCACATATAAAGTTATGGCAAATTTAGGAAGCCATATAGTATTTGCTGTTCAAAGTTCAAGCACATATAGATATTAGAGCGATGAAAAAAACTCTTGCAATTTTATGCGCGTTTCTTTTTGTTTCCGCTTGTACCGAAGAATACGATTTGCAACTAAAAGGAGAAGAAAAATTAGTGGTGGAAATGGAAATAACAAATGCTCCTCCACCATATTACATACAATTAACTAAAAGTAAATCGTATTATGGAACTCCTATAGGATACGATGAATATGAAAGATTTTGGTGGGAAAAAGGAGAATATGATATGGTTTATGATGCGCTTGTAATAGTATCAGATGATAGTGGAATAATTGACACTCTTAACTTAAGTCCGGATTCTGTATGGGTTTGGGTCGAATATGATCAGGAGTATCATTTCGAAAAATCCAACTACCCTGGTGTGAATGGTTATTATCAAACTTCGAAGATTAAAGGTGCTCAAGGACACACATATTATCTGCGTATAGAGTGGAATAACAAAGTTTACACTGCCGAATGCACTATGCCAGAATCTATTAATATTGACACTGTAACCATGTATTGTGAGTCAGATAAATATAAAGACGGGGCTGAAGATGGGAATATACCATACTTATGGTTTCATGACAACCCAAGAACAGAAAATTTTTATTTGTTCAGTTATGAAATATACGCAGGCAAAACATGGGGTATAACTACAATGAGTGATGAAAACATAAAGTCCGACAACATTTGTGGAATTGACGCTTTTTCAGGTGTGTCGCCCGATGGTTTTTCTCGCAATTCTGTACCTTTCGGTTTAACACACACCAATAAAGAGGGAGGTTTTGGTTCGGTTCGTCTTTATTCTGTAACAAAAGAAGTGTATGATTACTATAACTCGTTGATAAATCAAATTCGTTTCGATGGTGGCGTTTATACTCCATCGCCAGCATCAGCACCGACAAACATAAAAGGAGGCGCTTTGGGATTGTTCAATGCGGCTTCAGTGGATTGGAGATATTTTTCTTATTATTAATACAATGCAAAAAAGACTAAGTCGAAGGATATTAGAATTTTTATGAGATTTCAATTATTTTGCATTGCTACAGTATTAACAGCTTGTTCTCCCCAAAATCAGAATATTGTCGCCACCATTGACGGCAAGCCTATTACAATGCAACAAATTGACGCAATGGCTCGCAATCAACTTTTTAGTATGCTCGAAAGCATATAC
The DNA here is from genome assembly GCA_937899145.1 of uncultured Bacteroidota bacterium. Lineage (GTDB taxonomy): Bacteria > Bacteroidota > Bacteroidia > Bacteroidales > SZUA-534 > RUG13583. The sequence goes on along the minus strand of CALBPW010000232.1, from coordinate 1,471 downwards.
CAAATACGCCATAATGTACTTGACGAATATATCAATCAATTGGTTATCAATATTGAAGCTGAAAACAAAGAGTTGTCGTATAACGATTATCTTGAGTTGAATGTATATTCAAAAATAACCGATAGTCTTGTTGACGACAAAGCTGAAAAACTTGGCGGTTATGTACCAGACCGTACAGATTTCACACGCAGATACGATTGCTCTACAACTTTTGGCCGCGCATATTTAGTTGAAAGCCTTTGCCGCCAAATGGTATCAGATTTAGCTGACTCGTTGCGTAAGCATCATAGTATAAACATTATGTTGCAATCGCCAGAACCAATGCGCCCCAGAGCCGATTTGTCAAAACTGAAAATCAGCCACAAAGGCAATCTGAACGCAGAAAAAAGCATTGTACTTGTGGGTAGTTATGCCTGTGATGGTTGCAAGGCCGCATGGCCTTTGTTTAATGAACTTTTTGAACTCTACGGTACGAAACTAAAATTCGGTTTTTGCTTCTACGAGGGCGTGCCGTCGGTTGCATCGCTTGCAGCCAAAGCCGCCGAGAGGCAGGGCGAATTTTGGCCAATGCACTATACGCTTATGGCTGCTGAAACTGAAATAGATACGGCATTTGTTATAAACTGCGCTTGTTCACAAAATCTTGATACAGAAACATTTGTTGCCGATATTGCCAATCCTGATTTAGCAGCCGAAGTGGCTGATAATATTCAAGTTATAAACAATAACAATATAACCGAAGAACCGACATTTGTAATAGGAGGCAGAGTTTTCTATGCGCCATTCGATGCTGAAGCAATTAAAACTTATATAGAAAAAAAACTTTTGAAATGAAAAAACTAATACTAACTCTGATAATCACGGCAATTGCCGCAACGTCTTTTGCACAAAAAGCAGTTGTGCATGGTACTATAACCGATGCGGCAAGTGGCGAAACAATGATTTCTGCCACCATCGTTTGTCCTGAACTCAATATTGGAACAGCAACCAACAATTATGGTTTCTATTCCATCAGTTTGCCAAAGGGGCAACACACACTCGTATTCTCATATTTAGGATATGTTAATATTGTAAAAAGCGTTGATATTCAAAACGATATACGTATAGATATACAATTACAAGAATCTTCAAACGAAATTGAAGAAGTGATAGTAAGTGGCGAAAAAACTTTACGGGAACATGCAACCACCAGCATTGTGCAATTGCAACCCAAGCGTATTGGTATGGTAACATCGGCTCTTGGAGAACCTGACTTACTGAAAACCTTACAACTAATGCCCGGCATTCAAGCTGTTAACGAGGGATCATCAAACCTTTATGTGCGTGGTGGCTCATACGATCAAAACCTCTTCCTACTCGACGAGGCTCCCGTTTATAATCCAACTCATGCACTCGGCTTTTTCTCAACCTTTAATACCGATATTTTGAAAAACACAACTGTTTATAAAGGCATGTATCCTGCACAATATGG
>CALBPW010000231.1 GCA_937899145.1 uncultured Bacteroidota bacterium | reverse complement strand
TGTCGGAGCTGGAGGAAATCGTCATGGAGTTCTACCGCCGCAACTACATCGAGGGGCTTTTTCTTAGTTCGGGAGTTATTCAGAATGCCGATTACACAATGGAGCGGCTTACGCGTGTTGTGAAAGAATTGCGCGCGCAACGGTTCAACGGCTACATCCACCTGAAAAGCATTCCTGGAGCAAGTCAGCTGTTGATAAGTGAGGCAGGGCTGTATGCCGACCGTATGAGTGTCAATATTGAGATTCCGACGGAAAACAACCTGAAAATGCTCGCTCCCGAAAAGAGTTACGAAAGCATTTTTCAGCCAATGAAAATTATTCATCAAGGAGTACTCGAAAGTCATGAGGAACGCCAGCGGCACCGTACCGCGCCACGCTTTGTGCCAGCGGGACAAAGCACACAAATGATTGTCGGCGCAACAAACGACACCGACAAAGACATCCTGCGCCTGTCATCGGCATTCTACCAGCGGCCGTCAATCAGACGCGTCTATTATTCTGGATATGTGGCTGTTAACACCTACGACACTCGTCTGCCAGCCTTGAAGCAACCACCGCTTGTGCGCGAAAACCGCCTTTATCAAGCCGATTGGCTTTTGCGGTTTTACAAATTTAAGGTGAACGAAATTGTTGATGATAATTTTCCGAATCTCGACCTCGAAGTTGACCCTAAATTGGCTTGGGCACTGCGTCATCCTGAGTTTTTTCCAGTCGATGTGAACACGGCTTGCTACGAGCACATTCTGCGCGTGCCGGGTATCGGTGTAAAATCGGCAATGCAAATTGTGGCATCGCGCCGATATGGAGCTTTGACCTATTACCAGTTGAAAAAAATTGGCGTGGTGCTGAAAAAAGCGAAATACTTTATCAATTGTCGCGAATTGCCTATCGCAAACACAATCAATGAGTTAAAGCCAGAAGGCGTGCGCGCGTCGCTTGTTGCAAAACCAACTAAAAAAGGAATGGAAGGACAATTGGAAATTGATTTTGGAGCCACTACGCAACTTGTAAATCCTTATTGATGAGCGATAATTCTGAATCGGCTTTTGTCTATGACCAGACATTCGACGGCTTGCTGACGTGCGTTTTCGAAGCCTATCAACTAAAAATCTTCCCTGCGCGTCTGATTGCCGAGGGCGAACCGCTGCCACTTTTTACCAACACTGCGCACACTGTTGTAACCGACGAGCAAAAATCAGTGCGTGTGTGGGCGGCACTTGAAAAAAAACTTTCGAAATCGGCATTGCATAGCATTACAGTCAGTTGGCTTGCCGACTCAATTGAAGGTGTTGATGAATTGATTTTCAGATATATCCGTAAAAATATCGATGCAAAAACAAGTATCGAAACTAATTTTGGTGATGCTGATGTCTTAGAATTGGCGCAAGTGTATCGCAAGGTTAGTCGCGAAGCACATCGAATGTTGCAATTTGTGCGATTCCAGAAGACGGCAGACGGAATCTATTTTGCCGCATACGAGCCGCTTTACAACGTTCTTCCTCTCGTGATCAACCATTTTTCCGACCGATTTTCAGATCAACGTTGGATAATTTACGATCTTCATCGGCGGT
>CALBPW010000230.1 GCA_937899145.1 uncultured Bacteroidota bacterium | reverse complement strand
CATATCAACAAAACCTCATCAGCCGTAAGAATATGAATGCGGAAATCCCAACTGTCATCGTCAACATACTGAACCGTAAACCGTTCGCCCGACTCAACAAAATGCCAGTCGCCACACGCAAGCACCGTGTCGGTTTTGTGTACAATAAGGTCGGCTTCGCCGTATTCAGCAAGCTTCACCCTGATTGCGCCGCCCGCCTTCACAAGGCGCACACGCCCCATAAGCGGGTAAATGTCGCTGGTATGAGTATTCCAATTATAAACTTCATACTCGCAATCGTCAAGATGCAGCCATTGCAACCGCGGCGGGTATTCCTTGACTTCAACACACGGATTATCCTGAGCCGCCGATACCACCGCCAACAATAAAAACAATATGACAATCAAACGTTTCATGCCACAATAATAACAAAATGAAAGATTTATCACAAATAGCCGAAAGTATCAGAAACATCGCCAAAAACGATGTCCTGACACTGCACATTGCCAGCGTGTCAGCCGTTGAAGGCGATACGTGCACCATTAAAATAGACGAAACCGAAATTGAAGGCGTCCGGCTGACAAGCGTTGTGAACGACAGCGAAACCAAAATGATTGTTACACCAGCCGTCGGCAGCCACGTCGCCGTCGCCGACATCAGCAACGGCCGTATGACTGATTTTCTGGTGCTTCAGTATTCCGAAATCGACAGTTTGCAATTCACCATCGGCAACACGGCATTCTCAATCAATGCCGACGGTGTCAACATCAACTCCGACACAATAACCCTCAACGGCGGCGGCAATGGCGGGCTTGCAATTGTCGAAAAAATACAATCAAACTTCGACAAAATAAAAGACTATCTGACCCAACTCAACACCGCCATAGCCAACGGAATGACAGCCATCGGAGCAAGCACAGCGGCAAGCGGGCCGACAGGCGCGTCAACCTTCAACAGTGCCACCTCATCAATGCAGCTCACCTTCGACGACATGGAAAACACTTCAATAACACATTAACACTATTCTTATGCGCTCAACAATCTACAATCTGATAAAATCAGCACTGTCTGATTTTGTCGCACACATCGGACTTTGGAACGAACAAGTGCTTTACGCCGAAACCGAACAAGCGTTTAACCTGCCCGCCGTTTTCGTCGAGTTCGCCGACATCAACTGGACACAACAACTGCATGGCGTTCGCGACGCAGTGGCCGAAATCCGCCTGCATATCATAACCGACAGCCGCACAGCTGACTGGTCCGACGCGCTTGACAACCTCGCAATAGCCGACACCATCAGCGACACACTGCACGCACTACATAACCAGTCAGGCGTTGACAGCCTGACACTCGTCAGCACCCATACCGACCATAACTTTGACGAACTCCGCAACGACATAGAAACGTACCAATGCCACATAACCTACACGCCAGCGGCAACCCAAAGAAAAACAACCGTTGAGACTATTGAGACAGATGCGGACTTTAAATGAAACCGCAAAAACTCACATGCTGTTTTGCCATAGCAGGCTATCAGCCGAACACTAACTCGGTTTGCCGGTTTTGCGCCTCACGACGCTCAATGTCAGCCAGTAACCGCCTGTACGGAATTTGCAAGTACGCATAAAACGTCGACCGCGAAATATGAAAATGATTACAAACGAATTGCGAATAAATGCGCTCGTTCGACAAGCCTACATTATGATGCTGCAAATACACCTCATTAACCTCGCGGACCCGCTGTAAAAAAAATTTCCGAGAATAAGCCATCGCACAATAAATGAACACGCTAAAATAACACAAAAACAGCATTAATAAAACACTTCAAAAAAGCAGACAATTTCGCGGCGGGGAATATCAGCAATGCTGAAACAAGGGTACAAACAAAAAGAGATTGCTGAGGCTATCGGAAAAGACAAATCCGTAGTAAGTCGCAAAATAAAGCGCAACAAAGGCAAGCGAGGCTACACATTTAGCCATGCCCAAATGCTTGCCAACGAGAGAAAAGAACGATTCCGACGCACCCGAAAAAATGTACAATTTGAATTGGAAATTTGTACTTTTTGAATTGGGGAGGATAGTGTGGACGATTTATTTCCAGTAACTAATCATTTAGTATTAACCATTTGATTTTAATCTTTATTTAATGCTCGGAACAGTTGTAAACACGTGCACTATAATTATTGGAAGCGCTGTTGGCGCTTTATTGCATCGAGGTGTGAAAGAAAAATACAAAACAGTGTTATTCAATGCGTTAGGACTTGTGTCAATAGCGATTGGGCTGAATGCGACTATTTCGAATTTTTCAAAATCATCATATCCTGTTTTGTTTATTGTGGCACTGGCGGTTGGTGGAGTTTTGGGTACAATGATTGACATTGACGGACGCTTTAAACGTTTGGTTGACCGATTTTCGAAAAACTCTGATTCGAACAGACTTGCCGACGGGCTTGCTACAGCCATTTTGCTTTACTGCATTGGTCCGCTATCGATGTTGGGACCTGTTATTTCAGCTTTACAAGCCGACCACACATTCCTCTACACCAATGCTACTCTTGATTTGGTGTCGAGTGCGGTTTTCGCATCAACGTATGGCTTTGGTGTTGTATTGGCAGCGCCTGTGCTATTTTGTTGGCAAGGAATGTTTTACACGATTGCGCATTTTTCAGCAACTGCCATTAGCGATGCGCTTATGTCAGAATTGCTAATTGTCGGAGGACTGATGATTGCAGCAAGTGGATTGTCGCTTTTGCAACTAAAAGATTGTAAGGTGCTTAACTTGCTGCCAGCATTGCTTATCCCTGTGCTGTGGTTTTTGGTTATTTAAGAATAAAAAATCGCAGCTAAAGGTGTAAAGTGCTGATTGTCTAAATCAATTTTTTAACCCTTTTTCTTCTTTTCCATTCACCACAACAATTGCATCGGCAGGCGCTTTTTGATTTTCGTCCCAAATAAGTTCGCCAAGTTTCCCTTCCACAATTATTCGTCCGCTTGTTGGGTTTTTTATACTGTGTACATCGCCTTTTATATTGCCATTGGCTATGGAATACTCTAAAATCAGATTAGCGTCGCTGCCAAATGTGCAATCTTCTAAAATCAGACCATCAACATAACATAACAGTTGCTCTCCGGTTAGGTGGCAACGTACAAATTTGAGTTTTTTCCCGTACCAACCCAAATATTCCCCGTTAATCTCAGAGTCGTACACAATAACGTTTTCAGCCTCCCAAAATGAGTCTTTTGAGTTGATTACGGCATTGTGTATTTCAACATTTTTGGCATACTGAAATGAGTAGTTGCCGTCTTGTTTGTATTTATCAATAAGAACATTTTCGCAGTGCATAAACGCATAGTCGCAATTTGCAATTTCCACATTTTTTAGGTTGATATTTTTGCAATCCCAAAGATATTGTTCTCCATTCGGAAATTTAGTGTTTTCAACGTTTATGCCGTCCATTCGTCGAAAAAGTTTTGGAGCGTCAACGGTGCAGTTTTGCATTTTTACATTTCGCGAGTACCAAAGACTGCTACGCGCGCTTTCGGCAAAATAGCAATTTTTTATTGTGAAATTATTGGTTTCCCAAAAGACATATTTTCCTTCAAAACGGCAATCTTCGGCTTCAATATTGCTGCATTCTTTAATCGACGATTCGCCAAAGTGTATCGTAACGCGTTCAAGCCGGGCATTGTGTGTGGCATAAAGTGGACGTTCGCCTCCAAATTCAGCATCGGCTATTATCTTCATTTTCTTATTGTTATGTTCAGAATCCATCGTTTTTTATTTTTGTTCGATGTCTAAGTAAAAGTAAGTGGTCTTTCGCAGTTGGTTTTGATAAATATTTCGGCTTTTTGTACCATTATTTCGGAGGCTTGTTTTTGGACTCAAAATTGCTCCAGCCTTGTCGGCTAAGGCGAAGCAAGAATATGACCCCACGCCAACAGAGTTCGAGGCACATTGCAATCCAGACACCGCGTAGCCCCATTTTTGGCGCGAGAATGAGAGCGAGCGACAGGCGGATTCCCCAAATGCTTGCAAGGTTCAGCACGCTTGGTGCAAGTGTTTTTCCGGAACCAACAAATACGCCATACGCAACAATACTGGCGGCAAACATCGGCTCTGCCCATGCCTCGATACGTAAAATGCTGGTGCCGAGGCGAATAACATTCTTGTCGTTTGTTACAATGTGCATCAGTTCGGGTGCGAAAATCCACATAAGTATGCCCATAAATGCCATTGTTATCATTCCGAGGCTGACGGAAATCCATGCAAAACTACGCATCATATCTTTCCGCTTGGCGCCGAGGCTTTGCCCAACAAGCGTTGTGGCTGCGTCTGAAATGCCATAGCCCGGCATGTAACAGAGGCTTTCGATGTTGATTCCGAATGTGTTGGCTGCGATTGCAATTGAGCCTAATGGCGCTATTATGCTGGTAATCGCAATTTGCGCACCACACATAACACCTCGCTCTAAACCGATTGGGGAGCCAATGCGGAGTGTTTTTAACAGCGATTGTTTTGTTGGAATATATTGAGCTGTGCTAAAATGTTTTGTGAAATTGTCATCGAGCGAAAATCGTAGTTGTTTATCTTTCTTAACTAAAAAGTAAACCATGCAACACATTGTTATAAAGCAAGATAGTAACGTTGCGTAGGCAGCGCCCATTGTGCCTGAATGTAGAATAAAAATGAAAATATAGTTGAATATTACATCAAGTGCGCACATCATAGCATTTAGCAGGCTGGGAACTTTGATATTTCCACTGCAACGTAGGCAACCTGCCGACAGCATATTTATTTCCATCAACGGCAGCGACATTGCAATTATTGTAAAATAACCTGATGCTCCTTGGCAAATATCAGCATCAGCGCCAAGCC
>CALBPW010000229.1 GCA_937899145.1 uncultured Bacteroidota bacterium | reverse complement strand
TTCCGATCTTTAACCTTCTTAGGCGTATATTCTGCGCCATTGTAGGAGATGGTCACATCACCCAGGTACTTCTTCCAGTCAGCAGCCTTGAAGTTCTTTCCGAAGAAAGGAATCTCCTCATTATAGGTAATGGTAGCTCCGGGAAGGTCAGAAATATCAAGGGCAGCCCCCTCTACCTTTCCGGTTATTTCGTTATTGGAGATGGCCTTTGCTATCTTGGCAGATGTGTCATCGGCTGAAGCAGGCTTATTGGGGTCAATCTGAGGAGCATCCTCATCGGGCTCAAATTTTTCGCCATCAAATATGCCGTAACTAAAATTTGTTAGCCAATCGCCGAGTATAACAAATCGAGTATCAGCATTTATGTTTTTTTCTACTACTATATGCCGGTGTCCAAAAATCATAAAGTCGAATTGCTCTTTTGCTGATAACTCTTTGGCATACTGATAGATGTGCTCTTTGTTGTCGCCCATGTATGGTGGCGCAACAAGTCCTTTCCCGTTTCGGCTCGAGTTTGACCACCAATGGCCAAAGCGCATGGCAAGGTTGGGGTGGATAAATGTTGAAAACAGAAATTGCATCGTCCGGCTATGGAAAATTTTCAGTAGCAGTTTGTACGACCATTCGCCCGGGCCAAGTCCATCGCCATGTGCGATATGGAATTTTTTGCCTTCAATTTCAGTAGTGAGAGGAGCAAAGTGGAGTGTTGCGCCTACTTCATCGTGTAGGTAACTGAAAGCCCAAACATCGTGATTGCCAGTGAAAAAATGAATTTTGACACCAAGGTCAGATAGCTCTGCAAGTTTGCCAAGTGTGCGTGTGAATCCTTTGGGAATCACATATTTATACTCATACCAGAAATCAAAAATGTCGCCAACTAAGTATAGTTCGTCGGCATCGTTTTTTATGCTATCGAGCCAATTGACAAAAAGGTGCTCGCGCCATTGCGATTCTTCAGGATTTGGGAATCCTAAGTGAACATCGGAGGCAAAATAGATGCGCGCCATAGCTATTTTGTTAGTTCGGCAAGTTTTGTATTCAACTCATCGGGTGTCAGATTTTTGGCTATCACCACATGGTTGTTGTCGATGAGGGCGTTAAATGGCACCGATTCAACTCCAAGTTGCCGTGCTGCGTAACTGTTCATATAGTTGAGTTCGCTCACGTGGTTTATCCATATTAGACGGTCTTCGCGAATGGTGTTTTTCCAATCGTCTAAGTTGCGTTCAAGTGCAACCGAGTATATGTCGAAGCCACGATAGCGGTATGTGCGGAACACTTTTCGCAGTTCGGCATGTTGCTCGCGTGCGGGGCGGCACCAACTTCCCCAAAAGTTTACCAATATGTACTTTGCGGTTAATTTTGACAGGCGGATTGTGTCGCCATAAGGGTTTGACATTGCTAAATCAGGCATTGTGTCGCCAATGGCTATGCAGCCGTTGCGTTTCGGGCGAAGTGTGTTTAATGCTTTTGCTTGTTTTACGTATCTGTCTAACATTGTGGTAATTGCAATGGTGTCGTATCTGTTCATAAGTGCAGTATCAACCATCTCAAAAAAGTTTAAATCGTGCTGAATATCAAATAGATTTGTCCTTAATCCTAATTTTGACGATAATGCGACATAACTTGCAAGTGAGTTTGGCTGTTCGCGTATAAATTGTTCGTGTAGCTGCCGGTCTGCTTTTAGTATTGAATCTGATTTTTCCCTAACAAACTCAACCACTTTGCTGAAATTTCGGTTCAACTGATTTGCCATGTAATAATGGTTGAGTGTGTCGAGAACGTAATTGCAATAGTTGTGTTTTTTTAGCAAGATTAGCAATCGTTCGCTCTCTGCCGACCCTTTGATGGCGCATGTAGCAGCAATGCCGGGGTAGGTGGCGCTGATGGTTATAGTGTCGTTGGGGCAAGGTAGAATGCGGATATTGCTTTGTGGCTCAATGTATAGCACAAAATCTTTTGGCTCGTTGGTTTTCTGGCATAGTGATTTGTGCCTTGCTGATATGTGTGCTAATTATATGGCGTGCGTTAT
>CALBPW010000228.1 GCA_937899145.1 uncultured Bacteroidota bacterium | reverse complement strand
TATTATTATTTGAAGATGCATTTTTATATTTTTTGCGCTATGGCTCTCTTTAGGTTTTAAATATTCAGTTTTCGTTTTTCTTCTTCAATATCATAACAAAATCATTTATAGTGATAAGTTTTAGCGCAAAAGCTAATGTTAACGAAAGTAGTAGCATCATAATTGCGTTTATCAACCATTCAAATGGCAAATGTGTTGTTATGAAGCCCAACGCGACAATCCCTATTACGTAGATAATTAACATAAATTGTGTTTGACCTTTAAATTTGAGTCCAAATATAGAAAAAGCAACAATTATTTGAATAATAGCCGTCAAACTTTGAGTGGCCAAACTCACAATTGCCGCGCCAAATGCTTGATAACGAGGAATTAAAATTAGGTTGAGAACAATGTTGAACACCATTCCCCCAAAGGCTATTAAGTTGAGCTTGCGCAAACTGCCATTTGCTGTTAGCAAAGTTCCATAAATATATGTTAATGATATAAATATGAAACCAACTATTAAGAACGCAAAAATTGGAGACGATTCCTCAACATGACAATAGTAGAGTAAATCCATTATCGGTTTTCGATAAAAAACACACATTCCAGCCCCTGCCAACACAGGAACCATCATCATCACAGTAGCTATGCGCACCAAACCAGATACGTTTTCCCTCTGCTTAATCATACGCGAAAACATTGGCAGCAATAGGTTTGAAAATAGAAATGCAAACATACAACAGGCATCGGATATGCGGAAGGCTTGCGCATAGATGCCGGCTTGCACGCCGCCATCGGGCAGTAGGCGTTCAAGCATTACGCTATCAATGCGATTGTAGAGCGACATTAGCAATGTCAGCAATGCGAACGGCAGGCTATGACGCAGTAGTTTGACAGATATTTTGGTGCTGAATTGTAACTTGAATTTTTTTGAATGAATAAGCACTAAAATAAATGCTACACAAGTTGTTAATAAATATGACACCGTTTGCGAATAGACAAACCATTCGATTTTGAACGGAGCCTTCGTAATGTTTCCCCAAAGCAGTAATCCGCAAATGATTATCATTATCACACGGTCAAGAACAGAGATGATGCTGTCGGTTTTAAATAGCTGTAAACCAGCAATATTAGAACGTAAATAAAGTATCAGTGCCGATAAAAATTGATTGAATGTCAAGAACATCAGCATTTTTAGTTGCGCTGCGCTGTAGTTGCAAAGCCACGCTATGAACATGCTGACAATAAAATATACAACACCAAGTATCAGCCTGATTCCTAATATATTAGAGAACCAGAAACTGAGTTGCTCTTGATTCTGCGATATATTGCGATTGTTGTAATTGGTAATTCCTAAATCGAGTAAAATATTGAAGATGAGCGAGAAATTGAAAAGCGCAAAATAAAATCCGTATTGCTCTGCGCCAACCACGTTTTGCACAGTGCGGTCGATACCAAAAACCCAAAACGGCTTAACCAAAAGGTTTAGCGAGATGAGGAGTACAAGGTTGATTATAAATTTGCGTTTCAAGATTTTGCTAATTACCGCGCGAAAGTACGAAAGTATTTATAAATGGCAAGGCGTTTAAAAGTTTAGACTCTGCCTCTTTATCCTTTACACTAATTGTCAATCTGAACTGCACCAGCAAGTTGTTCATAATCAGCAGTTGTTGGACGAAAAAACAGTAAAAATAAATATCGGTTGCTTGTTTCGGAGTGCGACCCTTCATACCGTTCTAAATCAACCTGCCCGGTAAACGTGTTGCGATGGACATAAATATAATCGTAAACACCTTGTTTTAGAAACAAATCCGACTCGTAGCGGCGCTGCTGAAAATTGTAGCGCATCATATTTGTTGAGTCGAGTTGCCAATGACAAAAATTTCCGCAAACAAACACATCGCCGTCAAGAGCGGGCTCAGCAGCAAGCGTAAGATGTGCAAAGGCATAATCGGCAAAACGATAATAATCGTCAAACGATTTGTTGACCGTTTCGGCATAAATCACAAATTGCCCATTTTGGTCAGTTTCAGTAAAATACGGCTTAAAAGCACGATTTTCGTCAGTGGGTGTTGTAACATGAAAAAATGGCGCATGATACTCAACTTGGTTGTAGTTGATGGGTGTACGATGTAAGTATCGCAAATCGAGACGGCGAAACTCATTGCCGCCTGCCATCAGCAAATCGCCCGAATATGAATAGATAAGTTGCTGACCTGCAATCTGTTTTGGCTTTAATCCGATGCGCGATACGTATGGGTTTCCGTTTTGCAAAATAGCAACCGACAACTCTTCAAAATAATTGGTTACGGGCAAATTGGAACAATCAACCGACAAACGAATTTCTTGTGCATGCCGCTCATCTACCGATGTTTGCGGCTTTCTGATTTCGACATCAATGGCTGCCGATTGCTCGCAAACCAAAAACGATGTGCGCGCCAAAAGGCTATCTGGATTCCCCGCATAAAAAATATCAACAACATAACAACCCGAAAGCAACATCTGCACATCATCGTTCGGAAAACCAATGCGATAGTTGATGTACTCAACCATCGTATTCACCGATGACGTATAATTGGTTATCGGATTTTGTGTGAACCCGTTGGCATATTCGGTTGGTAATAAACTGCTTGGAGTGCCATCAGCATTGCAATGACGAAGGTTGTATTCAAGGTCGGCAATATCGCTGCTTATAATGTCAAATTCTATCATAACTCGCTCATTACCACCAAGTTCAATGATCGGAAAAGAAGTTTCGTCACCTTCAACGTATGTGCGCAATGTATGAACGTTGGATTGCTGGAAAAATAATCCTTGCGCGCCAACAATAGTTGGTATTAATAAAAATAATATCAGCAAGTTACGAAACATTGTGCGGAAAGTTGAAGAGGTTTAATCGGTTAGAGGTAAAGTTTAGCTGAAAAACAATTCACCTGTTGCCCGCCTCTCCGGTTAAACAAGAAGATTTAGAGGATAATTTTTCAGCCGATAGCGCAAACCAAATCATATAGCAGTAGAGCGGAATCATTATAGCGATAGCCCATTTTACACCGAAAAAGTCGGCGACAGCCCCCATTCCAACGGTGATTATTCCGCCGCCTGCAATAGCGGTAAGCATCAAACTCGTTGCTTTATTTGTCAAATAATCAAGCCCTTTGGTGGCTAATCCGAAAATATTTCCCCACATAACCGATTGGCAAAAACCCGATAATACGAGTGCCATAATAGCAACAACTCCGCCCGATAGTACACCAATGGTTACTAACACAATTCCTGCGATAGAATATATTGAGAGTGCGGCGCGGTCGTTGATGTGGCGCATTACAAAAATGCCACTAAATCTACCTGTCAACATTGCTAAAAAGTAGAATGTCACGTACTTGGCGGCATCGGCTTGAGCAATGCCCCACACAGCACTATCACTTGCGTAGCGTACCATAAAACTTGGTATTGCGATTTCCAATCCTTCGTACACAAAAATTGCTAACACACCCCAACGCAAATGCCGGTGTTTCCAAGCTTCACCTATGGTTCCTTGTGCATCGGTATTGTGCTGAATAACAGGTAGTTTTATTATGGCGATAACAACAGCTACCAGCAAAAAAGCCGCTCCAATTATTATGTACGGCATTTGTAAAGTGTTGCTAAGAGCTACTTGCTGAACATCAGTTAGTTGGTTGGTTCCTTCGGGTATTATTTGCTTAATTGTTCCTAAAAATAGTGCGGCTCCAATAATTGGTGCAATCATTGATGCTGTACTGCTGGCTGTGCCAACAATATTCATGCGGACTGCCGTTGTGCTATGTGGTCCAACTTCAACAACATACGGATTAACAGCCACTTGCAATAGTGTTATGCCAAGTGCTAAAATAAAAGTTGCAGCCAAAAAGAACGGATAGCTGATTAACGAGGCTGCCGGATAGTATAGAAAACCGCCTAATGCACAGATAACCAATCCTATAAGTATTCCTCGCTTATATCCGTATTTTTCAGTTATCGCCGACGACGGAATTGAACCAACCGCGTACGCACCATACCAAACCATATTTATAAACATCGACCCGGCATCAGTCAAGGCAAAAAGGGTTTTCATATACGGAATCAGAATGTTGTTCATTGCTGTTACAAAACCGAACGAAAAAAACATAAATGTCAGCGCACTCATAGCTGTCAGATTAGTGCGTTCTGCTGCTTGTGTTGTCATTGCTTGATTGTTTAATTGGTGAATTGTTACAAAATTCCTCTACAATGTCGTAATTACTCATTTACAATTACTCTCTTGTATAAATTATTGTTTAACACTGATTTGTCGCGACCAATATATTGAAAAGGTTTGATGTGCGCAGCTTTTGCCGACAAAGGATTTGCATCGCCACTGATTAAGCTGACAGCAGTTGCAAGCATTGGGTCGTTGAGATCACCAAACTGATAGGCCGACAACAAATCGTCTTCTACCTTATAATCAGGGGTTAAGCCATCAACAAAATCGGTATATCCATCGGCATTCGCATACTTCATTGTTATTGGAGCAATTGCCCAATTGTTAAGGCCTGAGCAACCTTGCTCGCGTTTGTCGAAGACAAACATTCCTGTGTATTTTCCGTAGGTGTTTTCGCCAATCAATGTTACGTTCATGTATGGCATAAGTCCGATTGTTGTTAGTTCGCTTGCCGATGCGGTTCCTTGTGTGCCAAGCACATACAGATTTTCCATGTTGGCATTATGGCCTGTATTCTCAAATTTTACACTGAAATTCTCGTCATCTCCTTTGTATGCATAGGTTAAAATATCGTTATATACAAACGATGTGAACACTTTTTCTCCTTCTACAACTGTTGCTGGAACAATATTAGAAGCTAAATATTGCGCTACAGTAACATCTCCACCGCCATTGTAGCGAAGGTCTAAAATCAAATCTTTTACGCCAGATACGATGTATTTGTCAAATATTTCATTAATGTGCGAAAGATATTTTTCGCTGTTAATGTATTGTGTATAAACAAGATAACCGACTTTTTTACCGGCAACATCAATTATTGTGTCATATACCGTTGGGTCCGCTTCTATTTCAGTTGCAATTATTGATATTTTTTCTCCATCGTCAAATTGATTGGTTGCTGCATTATAAATACCGAGCGTGTAAGTTGCTGATTCTTCGGAATATAGATTATAATAATTGTCTGGTGTCATCTCTTTTCCGTTCACTTCCAAAATAATGTCGCCGCGCTTCAAACCTGCAACGTCAGCAGGCGAGTTCGGATAAACGTACTCAACTAAAATCATCACATTCGAAGTCCCATTATAATAGTGAAATTGAGGCGAATAGCCCATCGAATACGGCGTTCCTTCAAGTTCGGCGTCTAACTCTTCATAATCATCGAAAATAAACGACCACTTATCATCAGTATAAAGCAAACTTTCAAAATAACTTTCCGGGTTTCGGTTTTCGCTCCTTCTATATCGTGGTAAATTGTTGTTCCACAGATAATAAACCGACATTATGTCGTATATTGTTTGGTCAACAACTTTGTAAAGTGCAAAGTTTTCTTTTGGAGATGATGGAACATCGTCTTCTTTGTCGTTTTTGCACGATGTGAAAACTGTTGCAATAATCAAAAATGGTATTAGTATCTTCCTCATTTCTATATAGATAAATAATTATGTGAATCCATTAATTTAGTCTTACTCATAAGTTGTCAGGCAGTGCATTAGGTCTTCAAAATCCGATTGGTCGTCGGTTAGTACAAAAAGCTCGTCGCCGGCGGCAAGTCGTGTGCGACCATCGGATATAAAATATTTGCCATCGCGTCTGATGGTTGCAATAACTATGCTGTTTGGTAGTTTCAGTTTCACAATTTCTTTCCCGACGCAATTGAAATCAGGCTCTATTTTAACGCAACGCATCTCCGATTTATTTTTCCACGATGTCATTTCAATATCAAGTGTCGAACGGCGCTTGCGGTTGAGTGGTGTTAGCACGTTTAGCTTACGTGCTACAAATGGAATTGTTGGTCCTTGCAATAATAGAGATATTACTGATACAAAGAATGTTACTACAAAAAGCTGCCCTGCGTATGACAAACCTGCCGCCCACGGATAAACAGCAAATACCAAAGGACTAACGCCGTGCAATCCTGCCCACGACACAAGCATTTTTGCACGATAATTGATTTTCTTAAACGGCAACAAGCATATAAAAATGGTTAGTGGCCGTGCAACAAAAATCAGCATCAGCGCAAGCGATACTCCCAAAATGTGATTATCAACACAAGCCGACGGCTTTATCAACATTCCCATACATATCAGCAGTGCTGTTTGCATCAACCATGCCAATCCGTTCATCTGTTTTGTTAGGCTTCTTTTCCTTACAAAATGCCTGTTTCCTAATGTGCAAGCCGCTGCGTAAACGGCTAAAAAGCCATTTCCGCCTAAAATGTCAGTGATACCGATGATTGCTAAAATCATTGCAATCATCAGTACTGAATAAAGGCCATCGTAGTCGAAATGAATCCAATTGAAAATGTGTTGCATCAAAAATCCTGCTGCAAAACCAACAATTGCGCCAAGTGCGATTTGTTGCAAAAATTGCGAAACTATGGCTTGAAACGATACTTCGGTTGTTTGTGCAATGCCGATAAGTACTATTGTCAGAAAATAAGAAACCGGCGCACTACAACCACTCTCAAACTCCAAAATGGGGCGCAATCTGCCTTTAAGAGCAAGTTTTCGCGAACGCAAAATGCTAAATGCCGAAGCTACATCGGTTGACGATACTATTGCACCTAAAAGCAGTGCTTGGATAATTGGCATATCAAACGTCCAATAGGCAAATAATCCGATGGCAACGCAAGTTAGTAGATCGGAAGAGCACACGTCTGAACTCCAGTCACTAGC
>CALBPW010000227.1 GCA_937899145.1 uncultured Bacteroidota bacterium | reverse complement strand
CATTGATTAAAGAGCGTTCAAAAATTGAACTTGAACGAATCTCAAATCCTCGACAAATCACATTCCCGACAAATCGAGAAATCTCAAATTCTCTAATTCTTGAACTATAGGACTTCATTAACCTCAAATCGGGACGAAGATACGAAATCGTACACATTTTTTAGTATCTTTGCGCGCACAAATTTAATATACAATGAAAACAAACATTATTTTGACGACGCTGCTCACTGCGGCGATGCTGACGGGCACTACATCCGCAGCCGAGAAAAACCAAACAATCCAACGTAAACAACTGTTCAACTCCGACTGGCAATTCGTCGAAAACGACAGCGACTTCACCAAGGCCAAGCCCGTGACGTTGCCCCACGACTGGAGCATCGGCCATAACTTCGACGCACAGGCACCCGCAGGCGGCGCAGGCGGCTATCTGCCCACGGGAAAAGGCTGGTACCGCCGCACGTTGACGCTCGACAAGACCTACGACGGCAAGAAAATCCGCCTCTACTTCGAGGGCGTTTACATGAATTCGCACGTCTATGTGAACGGCAAACTGGCCGGCGGCTGGCCCTACGGCTATTCGTCATTCTGGGTCGATGCGACTCCGTTCCTGAACGTGGGCGACAACGAAATCGTGGTCAGCGTCGATAATTCAAAACAGGGCAACTGCCGATGGTACTCCGGCTCGGGCATCTACCGCAACGTGTGGCTCGTGACGACCGACAAGACCTACATCGACGACTGGAGCATCGCCGTCAGCACGCCCGACACGCACCACGTCAACATCTCGGCCACGGTGGTCATGTCCGATGGCACTACGCGACCTTTGCAGCAGACAATCGAGGTTGCCGAACCGCGACTATGGTCGCCCGACGACCCATACCTCTACACGACCGAACTGTCGATTCCCGAGGGCGACCGCATCGCCGTCACCTACGGCATCCGCACCATCGACTACAGCGCCGAAAAGGGCTTCTACCTGAACGGCAAGCCGCTGCTGCTGAACGGTGCCTGCGTGCATCACGACAACGGAATCATTGGCGCGGCAGCCTTCGACGATGCCGAATACCGCAAGGCGGTGGAAATTGCCGAAGAACGGTGGGAAGATTACAAAGCGCGGCATTGCGAGGATAACGGGCACAATAATCTGTTGGATATCGACGCATTGCGCCGGGAATTGACACCCGAAGAAAACGCCGAGATTGACCTTGATGTGGCGTTTATGAAGGCAATGATTAACGCACGGCGCGAAAACGGAATGACGCAAACCAAGCTTGCCGAGTTAAGCGGGATTAAGCAACCGATGATCGCCCGCATTGAAGGCGGCAAAACGATACCGCGAATTGACACGCTGCAAAAGCTGTTGTCGCCGCTGGGGTTGCGTTTAGCGATTGTGCCGATGTAAAACGTGAAAATTTTTGAGGTGCGACCATGAGCGGTTCTCTTTTTTATGTTGCCGACAACGACGAAAATTTTGACGAAGAATTTATTGAAGAACAACGCAAAACGGAGTATATTGACGGCAAGGAGTATCTGATGGCTCCCGCAGGAACGTGGCACAACATGGTCGGCGGGAATTTGTATCGGATTATCGGCAATTATCTTCGCAAGAAACGCTGCAAAGTTTTTTACGAAACGAAAGTTGTTTTGGACGCGAAAAACCGATTTATCCCCGATCTTCTGATGGTGTGCGACAGGAGCAAAATAAAGCCCAATCACATTGAAGGTGCGCCGGATATGGTTATTGAAATCCTCTCGTTCTCCACGCGCAAAAATGATTTGGGCAAAAAGAAAGACATTTACGAAAAATACGGTGTGAAGGAATATTGGATCGTCAGCCCCAAAGAGGAAACCATCGATGCTTACATTTTAACGGACGGGCATTTTCGGTTGGACAACTCGTATCACAATTTCACGGCGGAAGAATGGGCGGAACTTGACGAAGAAGAAAAATCTTACAGAAATTGGCTCCTTCGATTCGGTACGACAAATGATGCGAACATCGAAAAAAGCGGAGTCTTCCATGACAAAACTTTCAACATTCATTCAAAGCTAAAAAACGTCACAGTAACAACAATTGCTCGTTTCCCTTATGACTTTTTTATAACAAGTGGAATAGGAAACTTACGTGACATTGATTGGGATTACATAATTATCGACGAAGCCTCAATGATAATGCTCGCACAGATTCTTTTGCCGCTGTATAAACGGAGACCGAAAAAATTTATAATAGCGGGCGATCCGTTTCAAATTGAACCTGTCACAGTAATTGACCTGTGGCAGAAAGAAAACATTTATACATTGGTAGCTCTTAACTCTTTCGCCGAGCCGAAAACTATTCCACACAATTATCCGGTTGAAACTTTAACAACTCAATATCGCAGTGTACCTGCCATCGGAAAAATTTTTAGTGAACTTGCTTACAAGGGAATTTTGAATCATGCCCGAAAATACTCCGACCAACGTTCCCTTAAGATTGATAATTGGTTCGATATAAAAACGCTGAACATAATCAAATTCCCTGTAAAAAAATATGAGAGCATCTATCGCTCCAAAAGACTTAACGGTACGTCATCATATCACATTTATTCCGCACTATTCACTTTCGAGTTTATCAGAAAATTAAACACATGGATTGGAAAGAATACTGATGAAAAATTTTCAATTGGGCTTGTTGCTCCTTATCGCGCACAAGCCGATTTACTAGAAAAATTATTCGCTTCAGCTAAACAATCCGAGCAAATTAACAAGTGCGTCGACATTCAAATTGGCACTGTACATACTTTTCAAGGCGATGAATGCGACATCCTATTTGCTGTTTTCAATACTCCACCAACAATTTCTGCTTCCCCAAAAATGTTCTTAAACCGACTAAACATAATCAATGTGGCAATAAGTCGTGCTAAAGATTATCTTTTTCTCGTAATGCCTGACGATAACACTGAAAACATCGAAAAACTACGGCTGGTCAAAGAAGTAGAGAGTCTCTTTGCAAATGATATGATAAATTCCGGAGAATTTGCTACACAAGATATTGAAAAATCCATATTTGGTAACCCAAATTATATCGAAGAAAATTCCTTCGCAACAGGACACCAAAGTGTTAATGTCTACGCACGTCCTGAACGCAAATACGAAATTCGCAGTGAAGACAACGCCGTCGACGTTCAAGTTCACGATAAACAACCCGAAAATTAAATATCTGGCACACAATCAAATTCACTTATCGGCTCTCCTCCAAATTCGTC
>CALBPW010000226.1 GCA_937899145.1 uncultured Bacteroidota bacterium | reverse complement strand
CAAACATGTTTTGCCTCACTTTCCCAAATTTTTTGCAACAGTGTCGCCATCGCGATACTCTTGGCGGACAAAATTGTTGTCGTAGTTAAGAAACCGAATTATGTCGTCGGTGATGCCAATGGGGTGGATGTGCGGAATGATTGTTGTGCGAAATTGGTAACCAATACCCGAATTTTGAATTAGTTTTATCGAGCGCCAAATATTTGGTATTAAGCGAGTTGCGTCTTTTCCGATGATTTGTGAGTAGCTTTCGGCATCGGGGTTCGATTTTATGTCCATCGCAATAAAATCAAGCAGTCTATCTGCCAAAAGTTTTTCTAACATTTCAGGATTTGAGCCGTTTGAATCAAGTTTTACCGCATATCCTAATTGTTTGATTTTCTGTATAAAGTCGGGTAAGTCGCCATGAATTGTCGGCTCTCCGCCAGTTATTACAACTCCTTCAAGCCAACCTCGGCGTGTGTTGAGGTATTTTAGTATTTCTTCTTCGCTAATAAGTTGATTTTGAGCAAAAAGTTTTGGCAAAACCAATGATGGGTTATGGCAATATCCGCACCTGAAATTGCAGCCTTGCGTGAAAATCACGCACGCCATTTTATCTGGATAGTCGATAAAACTTTGCTTTACAAGTCCTGCAATTTTCATTTTGCGTTATTGAATCGGACAATCGGTGAATTCAAGAATCGGGAGAAATGGGTAACTAACTGCCAATCAGTTAATTATCAGTTTATGAGAATTCTACATTACCGACTTGTCAAAAGTTTTTCGTTCGGCAAATTCTTCGCGTTTGCCATCGTTCCATTGCTCAATTGGGCGCAGATAGCCAACAATTCGCGAATAGACTTGACAATCAGTCTGTTGTCCTTCGGCTTCGCATTTTGGGCATTTGTGGTGTTCGCCAAAAATGTAGCCATGTTCGGGGCAAATGCTGAATGTTGGCGATATTGTGATGTATGGCAAACGGAAAGTTGAGGTTACTTTTTTTATCAGTTTTTTTACCGATTCGTTCGACAGCTGACTTTCGCCTAAAAATGTGTGAAATACGGTGCCGCCTGTGTATTTTGTTTGAAGGTCGTCTTGCAGGCTGAGTGCCTCAAAAAGGTCGTCGGTGAAATAAACTGGCAGCTGGCTTGAGTTGGTGTAGTAAGGTTTTGCACCGCGGCGCACATGCTCTTCGTTGGCTGTTACAATGTCGTTGTATTCGGCTTTGTCAATTTTTGCGAGCCGATACGACGTGCCTTCGGCAGGTGTGGCTTCAAGGTTATAAATATTTCCTGTCTCTTCTTGAAATTCAGTAAGTTTTGCGCGCATGTGGTCAAGCACTTTAATGGCAAAAGCGTGCCCTTGTTCTTCTACCAAACTGCAACCCAAAAAGTTGAGGCAGCACTCGTTCATGCCAACAATGCCGATGGTGGAAAAATGGTTTTTCCAATATTTGCCCGAGCGTTGTTTTATGTTTCGAAGATAGAAGCGCGAGTATGGATATAAACCTCTATCAGTCAGATTCTCAATAACTTTGCGTTTGGTTTCAAGGCTTTCTTTTGCTAATTCCATCAGTTTGTAGAGGCGTTGGAAAAACTCTTCTTCTGTACGCGATTCGTATCCCAAACGTGGCAAGTTGATTGTTACAACGCCCACGCTGCCTGTAAGCGGATTGGCTCCAAACAATCCGCCTCCGCGTTTTTGAAGCTCGCGCTTGTCGAGGCGAAGGCGGCAGCACATACTGCGCACATCATCGGGGCTCATATCGGAATTGACAAAATTTGAGAAATATGGAATGCCGTATTTTGCGGTTATCTCCCAAATTTTGGTGTAGGCAGGGTTGTCCCAGTCAAAATCTTTTGTGATGTTGTATGTGGGGATTGGGAACGAAAAGACACTTCCGTTGGCATCGCCTTCCGACATTACATCGGCGAAAGCGGCATTGAAAATGTCCATTTCGGCTTGAAAATCACCGTATGTGAGGTCTTGAAGTTTGCCGGCAATTATTACGGGGTGGTCTTTCAGAGTTTCGGGAACTTTTAGATCAAGAGTGATGTTTGTAAATGGCGTTTGGAAACCGACGCGCGTTGGCACGTTGATGTTGAACATAAATTCTTGCAGCGATTGTTTTACTTGTTCGTAGGTTAGATTATCGTACCTGATGAAAGGGGCAAGGTAAGTGTCGAAACTTGAGAACGCTTGCGCGCCAGCAGCTTCACCTTGCATTGTGTAGAAGAAATTGACAATTTGCCCGAGTGCTGTGCGTAAGTGTTTTGCCGGGCTGCACTCAATTTTTCCGCTAACGCCTGTGAAACCTGACATTAGCAAGTCTTCTAAATCCCACCCAACGCAGTAAACACTCAAAAATCCAAGGTCGTGAATATGAATGCGTCCCGATTGGTAGGCTTGCTTAATTTCCTCAGAATAAACACGTTCCAACCAATATTGCGAACTAATGATGGTGGCAATATGTTGGTTCAAACCTTGTAGCGAGTATGATGAGTTTGCGCTTTCTTTTATCCGCCAATCGTTGAGGTCGATGTATTTATCAATAATATCCATATTTGAGAGTAATTCTTTTGTATTGCGAATGCTCTCGTGTTGTTTGCGGTAAACGATGTACGATTTTGCAACGTCGAAAAGTTTATTGTCAAATAGGACTTGCTCAACAGTGTCTTGAACTTCCTCAACGGTTGTTATGTCGTTTCGTTCAAAGACGTTGAGTTTTTTCAGCACTTCAAGCATCAAATCTTCGGCTTGCTGACGGTTTGGCTTCCCTACTGAGCGCAAGGCTTTGAAGATTGCATAACTAATTTTTTCGGTGTCGAAATTCACAATCCGACCATCGCGTTTGCAAATTTTGATTGATGGTAATGAAAGTGCTGTTCCCATGACTAAAAATATTTTATTGATAAATATTTGATTTCGGAAATTGTTAATTCCAAATTTGTAATTGTGGAATATATATGCTGAAATCGTTATTATCAAAGTAACAAAACACTATGAAATATTGTGAGATGGGTTATAAACCTTTTGTTAACAATGGGGTGTTAATTAATGTTGATTTTTTTAGTTAGTTGTTTATCAATGCTTTGTATAATAAAAACTCCTTTTTTCAATCTTTCTTTTAGCTCCGACAAATCGCCATTTTGAATATTGGCAGTGCCACAATATGTTCCCATAGCGGAGTATATTCGGAACGTGCCGCTTAAAATATTGTCTGTGTGCATACTATCGTTTGTGGCTGTGGTATTTGAGGATTTGTAAATGGGGTCTGATAGACGGTATAAATTACTATTAGTTAAGGCGTACAAATATCCATCATTGCTAATCAGGAATTTTTTTACACTCGAGTTCAGAATATCATCATAATATGTCCAATGCTTGCCATTGTCAGCCGACCATTTGATTTTGCCATTTATTTCTGATACAAAAATATTGCCACAAGTATCGGTTATTGCAGCGTAAGTGCTGTTATATTCTGGGCATTCCATAAACACTGAATCTACATATTTGTAAGCTTTGTTGTCTGAGTTTATGCAAAGGTTGTCTTCTGCATCGAACCATATATAAGAATCTTCATTAAACCATGAATATGTTATATTATCGTTGGGCAGATTAAGAAGATACCATTTTTTTGTATCACCATCTGATTTATACATGAGCCATGTATAGCTTCCGATGCCACTAACGCTTAAAACTATTTCACCTTTTTTGCTTTCAACAATTTGATTTATGTATTCAATTGAAGCATAATAAATATTTTTATGAGGAATTCTTATAATAGTATCCCAAACA
>CALBPW010000225.1 GCA_937899145.1 uncultured Bacteroidota bacterium | reverse complement strand
AATATCTTTTCTCATCATATTAAGTTTAATTTGTCCAATATTATTTGGAGCCAAAATGAATTATTTATTTAATTCCAATTCGAATGATATCAAAATTAAAGTTAAAGGTATTGGTTTACAAAAAGTATGTATTGACTTTAAAAAGCCAGATCAATTATATTTATACGATGATAATTCTGTTCCTAATAAAATAGGAGATTATACCAATGAAATAAACATAGAAGACGAAGAAGAAAAAACCCTTTTATTAAGATATAATGATGTAATAAATGGAGCAGGTCTTTTTTCTGATTGTACAAATATACTTGAAGTTGATTTATCTGGTTGTACTTTGACAGATATGGCTTCAATGTTTAAAGGATGTACTGCTTTAACTTCTATTAATTTTTCAGGTGTTAACACCAGTTCAGCAAAAGATGGCATGAATTTATTTAATAATTGTAAATCTTTGATTTCTTTAGATTTATCTCATATTGATTTCACTAATTTTTATGATTTTAGAAATATATTTAGTAATTGCTCAAGTCTGGAATATATTAATCTACCAAATTATGATGAATCAAAAGTAGAAGATTATTATAAAATAGTAATTGATGAAAATATTGCAAAAAATTTAATTATTTGTGTTGATCAAACAAAAGCTCCAAGTTTATATTCATCATTGAGTAGTGGATTATGTACTATGATTTATTGTGGAGAAGATTGGGAAAAGAAAAGACTCATATACGATGAAGATTTAGAGACATGTTTATTAGATAATAAATTAGATTATTCATTTGAAGAAAATTTAGAAGGCTTCGAAGAAGAAAATGAAGTGGAGGAAAATGAGGAGAAAGAAAATGAGGAAGAGAATTATATATCAAATGAATTTTATGAAGAAGATATAGAAGATACTATCAGTGAATTAATATATAATAATAATAAATTAAATGAAGAAATTTTGAAAGATTTTTTTATTGATGATATTTTTAATAATACTAATAATATTACTTTAATGAAAAGTATTGTTAATAAAATAATAGAATCAGTTAAAGCAGGGGAATTTAAACAATTTATGGAAGAAAATAATGAAACAGAATTAATAACAAAACAAAATGATGCTTTTTATCATTTATCAACATTATCTAGTCAATTATATAATAAAGAAGTTGGCTCTATTAATTTGGGAGATTGTGAAGAAAAATTGAGAAATTCATCGAATATTGATTCAAATGAAGAATTAATTATATTTAAAGTAAATCACATAATTCCAGAAACAACTACTCAAATAATTGATTATACAATCTTTACATTAGATGGAGTTCAATTAAATTTAGATATATGTAAAGATATAGAAATAAAGCATATAATTCCAATTAATATAGATGAAAAAGAAATTTATAAATATGACCCAAACAGTTATTTTTATAATGATATATGTACTCAATATAAAACTAAATCAGGTACGGATTTAACAAATTATGATAGAAAAAATGATTTTAATAAAAAAAATATGGCTTTATGTGAAAATAATTGTGAATTTAAAGAATATAATAAAGACAATAAAAAAGTTATATGTAATTGCAAGATAAAAAATATTTTTAATACTTTTGAAGAAATCGATAAGAAAAAATTACTTAAAAAATTTATTAATTTTAAAAATGTTTTTAATCTTGAAGTAGTTAAATGTTATAAATTATTATTTTCCAAAAAAGGATTGGTATCGAATATAGGCAGTTATATTATTATAAGTATAATTGCTATCAATTTTGTAAATCTTATCCTATTTTGGACCAAAGGATATTACTTATTTTTTAATAAAATTAATTCAATAATCAGTTTCGATATTAATAATAATAAACAAATAATAATAAATAATAATGATGAAATAAGGACAAAATCAAACAAAGCAAAATCAGCTAAATCTAAAACGACAAAAAATAAAATTAATGCGAATCCACCAAATAAAAGAAATAATAATAAAAAAAGTAGAACACATAAATATAAAAAGAAAAATAATAATAATAAAAAAACTCAAATATCTGTTTCTAAAGAGATATATATATCTAATAATAATATCAATGATATTTCAAAACAAGAAAAGAAAGATAATAATAATAATAATATCGAAAGAAATGATTATGAAATGAATTGTTTATCTTATAAAGATGCTATAAAATATGATTATAGAACTTTTTCAGAATATTATCTATCACTTATAAGAACTAAGCAATTAATTGTTTTCACTTTTTTTACAAAGACTGACTATAATTCTAAAATTATTAAAATAAATTGCTTTTTTACATCATTTGCACTATATTATACTATCAAAACTTTATTTTTTAATGATTCAACAATGCATGTTATTTATGAAAATAATGGAGTTTATGATTTTATTTTTCAATTACCTCAAATTTTATATTCAACTATTATATCACTAATTGTAGGTACATTATTATCTAAATTATCATTGACACAAGCTAATATTGTAGAAATAAAAAATTCTAGTTATGATAAAAAATGTATTCAATTTAAAAATGAAATAAAAAATCCGCAAATTTATCAAATTTTTGAAGAAATTACAACAATCCAACTAACGTTGTAAACGGTAGAGTTAAACTGGTAGGTTGTTGCTCTCTTCGACATTGTTGAATAAGCGTCGATAGTTTCGTTTACCAAATAAGTAAGTCCATTAACTATCACACTTTTAACATAAATATCCACATTGCTGTTGTTTGTAAGCCTACAATCGCAATAAGCATAGTTGCCTGCTCCTGAGAAAGTCATGCCTCCTATGTGGCTTGCCGACAGATACTTATCAAGCCCTTCAACCGTAACCATGCTATTTCCGCTGAATCCGCCTTCTTCTGAGGTAGCCGTAATGGTGGCAGAACCAGCGGCAATGGCTGTTACTACGCCATTTTCGACAGTGGCTACGCTCGTGTTGCTCGATGTCCAACTTACATTTTGGTTTGCTGCGGTTGGCAAAATGATGGCTGTCAGATTATCGGTTGCACCCACAATAATATTTAAACTCGACTTATCCAGAGTAACTTCTTTAACTGTGGCGGTTATCACTTTGACGCTGCATTGTGCTGTTACTTCAGCGTTTGAACTATGGGCGGTTATGATGCACTCGCCAATTTCAAGAGCCGTTAGTGTTCCGTTGGCATCAATGGTGGCTGTGTTTGCGTCAGATGTTGTCCAAGTGATGGTTTTGTCGGCGGCATAGCTTGGCTCAATTGTAACCGCAAAGTTGAATGTTTCACTTTGCATAATGGTTAATTCGGTCTGATTGAGCGATATGGCACTCACTTCGCTTGGTAGAACTTTTACCTTGCATTCTGTTTTTACCTTGCCATCGGCTGAGGTGGCTGAAATCACACATTCGCCAATACCAATGTTGGTAATCAACCCGTCGGCACTGACTGTTGCAACTGATTCATTTGTAGAACTATAAATCAATTTTCCTTTATAGATTTCAGACATATTCGAAACTTGAAGTTGCAATTGTTTGCCAATAATTTCTTCAAATAGTGTTTGGTTAAGTGATATAGGCAGAACCTTGATGCTGATGTCAGTTTCGATTTTCCCGTCGGGACTTGCAACTTTAATTTTGCACTCGCCAGCGGCTATGGTTTCAATTTTTCCGCCGTTTAGGGTAACTTTTGCTATGGTTTCATCGGTTGATGTATAAACCAATTTGTTTTTATATGTGGCGGTTGCAGGCGACACTGTTGGTTGCAGTTGCAACTCGTCGCCTATCAGTATTTCATAGTCGGCTTTATCGAATTTGATACCTGTAATATCTATCGGACTGACAACGACACGGCAGTTTGCTGTAAGATTGTCAAGTGTTGCAGTAACTACGGTTTCGCCTTCGGCAAGTGCCTTGATTTCTCCACCCGGACTAACATATACAATTCCCGATGGCGATGTTTTCCATGAGTAATTCTTAGGAACTTTCAGATGCTCGGGGAAGTGGTTTACGTGCAGCAATTGGCTCTCTCCGACATTCAGGTTAATGGTTTCGCCTTCGGCAATTTCGATTCGGGTAATTGCTTCATCATCTTCTTTGCAGCCAATAAAATTAGTCGCAATCATTGTTACCAAAGCAACAGTCAGTATTTTTTTCATTGTGTAATACACTATATACGTGCCGTGCGCAACTTTTTTCCGCCCGACTCCCCAATTGCGGCTTAAAAAAAATGAAAAACGTGGGAATCTTGTTACTCGCTCCCACGGTTCAAGGCCTTCGCATTGCCCTCTGTCGTATGATTGAGCAACGCGAAAACCCACGTGGTTGATATGTGTGAAACACTCAAAAACCGTGTCTGATATAAATCAAAACGATTGCAGAATGTATTCAAAGCATAACCAACATAGGCATTCACCGCTGCTTTTCTATTTGACGACAGAAATCAAAAGTTGCGAAGTTTTGAACCGTCAAAAAGGAAAACGCCAGTAAACGTCTTTCTGTATTTCAATGTCCACATCAAAAAAGTGATGTAGATTTTACAAAAATATAAAAGTCAATCGGAAAAAGGAAGAAGAATTTTTGAGCGAAGTTGAAAAGACTGATAGATTGCGGATGGCCAATGTTTCTCGGTTTTCAGAGGTCATCAGCGTCTCTTTGCATAATGGTAAAAAAAAGGCGCGACAACTCGCGCCCTTATACCTTTGATTTGCAATCATTTTACCTCATACGCCGACTCCGTTCCGAACAGAAACTGCTGCGTGTAGCCGCCGTAATCGACAACAATCTTTTCAAAAACAATTCCTGCATCTAAAGGTTTGATTGTTAAATTATTCCAACCTTCGCTTACGGGCAATTCAACAACACTTTCAACCACACGGCGCGCAACTGTCGGGTAATAAATGGTGTAGGTGTTTTGAGGTTCTTCGTTCAGCAGTTGGTTGAAGAAAACGGTTTCTGATTTATTTCCTTCAAAACCAATCTGATAGCAATGTCCAGTATTATTGAATGCAAGTGTCGATTTTACCACAACGTGCACTTTCACTGTCTTTACGTCTTTGGGCAATTCTATCTTGTAAGTTAAAGTGGCACCGTTGGTTGTGGCGGTGTACGGCATCAGGGCAACGCCACTAAGCGTGCGCCCCATGTGGGCAATTGTTGTCCACCGGGTTCCGTCGGCTTGCTTTGCTGAGAAATAGTGCTCTGCCTCGATGGCGGTGAATCCGCGCTTATCGGTTTTAAACGAAAAACCGCCAATTGACGGATTTTCAATACGTTTCACTTCTGGCACTTTGTCGGCAGGAAACCAGTCGTTCCATTCGGTGTAGCTTATGTGTTTCTGAATCATCATTCCGTTCCATTTGCCGTTTGCCATAATTTTGTTGTAATCGTGTTGTAGAGCCGAATCGCGCGCAAAACATTCTTCAACTTTGTCGGCCCATTGGTTGGCGGCGGCATCGCCACGGCTGTAGAGTTCGTGGTTCATTGCTTGCGAGTAGTACATCTCGTAGATGTTTGCCATTGCTTGCACGGGGAATAGCACAAGTTGCTTGTAGGCATCGCGGTATTCGGCTGGCAGGCTGATGTATTGGCGCAAGGCTTCGGCCTCAAGTTTCAGATAGTCATCGGTTGCTTGCCTGAACTCGCCGCTGGTAAGGTCGTAGGTGGTGCAGTCCATCATTTCGGCAGTGGTGCGACCGTTGTATTTGCTGTACAGATTGAGTATGCGTGCGGCTTCGTTGGCCTGATTCTCGCCAAATTGCTCAGCGCAGAATTGGCGCGTGTGGTTAAGCAGATTTTCGGCTGTAAAACTTTCAGGATTGCAAGCCATATCGATGAAGAGGCTGATTGGGTATTCCATTGGTTTTAAATCGCCTACGTTCAAAATCCAAAGTTTATCGACTCCGTAAGCGTAGGTTAGTTGAAGTTGCTCCCACATATTTTGTATTGGGGTAACATTCAGCCATTTGGAGTTTCGCGGAGCACCCACATAATCAACATGATAGTAGATTCCCCAGCCGCCTTTGTGCTTTTGCTCTTCGGCAGTCGGCAGTTTGCGGAC
>CALBPW010000224.1 GCA_937899145.1 uncultured Bacteroidota bacterium | reverse complement strand
GCCGATGGTGGTCAAACTCTTCCCCGTGCCCATTTCCATCAGCAAGGCGGCTCCGCCGCTCCTTACCTGTGACGGCAGGAGTCCGAACAGACCGAGCGTGAACTCGTAGGCTCTCTGCTGGTGTCGGTACGGCTGTACCTTGATAGGCATCTTTCGGAGGTCATTCGGATTCATCATCGCTGTCCGCCACCTCCTTAATTGCCACCTCGTCCACGCTGTCACCGGGAACGAGGACTGTGAGCCTCACGGGACTGCCGAGCAGGAAACGCAGGAGTCTTTCCCTCACCGTGACCTGCCTGCAGGCAAGAACGCCGCCGTTGGCTCGTTTCTTCGAGACTTTGATGTTTAGTGTGTGTCTCATAGCTGCATCATCCTTTCCGAAGAGCGGTCTGGCTTATGCCCTATTTTGTGATACCGATACATTTTGAACGCTAACATTTTTTGCAATTACCACTTTGTTTCCTTGTTTTATAGTACCTGATATTGTTACTACGTTAGATTTAAAAGAATTTGGATACAAGTACTTTCTTTGTGCAATATTTAAATGTACTTTTTCTATTTGTTGGGGTGTCCATGCCGATTGGTTACAACTATAATCCATTATATTATTTGAGCTTTCTTCGCCGCACCATTCGTAAGGATTTTTATAGCCATCTGCTACCAATTCTTGATATGATGGAGTATCACTACAACCATCATCGTAAGTGCAATATTGAGATTTACATTGTATCCCCTCTGCACTTAATTTTGGATGTTCCAAACTTAAGCAATGCCCTATCTCATGTACCACAGCACTTGCAATCCGAGCATCAAACCACCAATTGTTTCCAATATCGTTCATATAACCATTAAATGCTACATCAACCCCTGATACAACACAGACGTTGCTGGATATATAAGCTATTCCATTTCCCCATGCGCCTTTGTACAAAAAAACATGTATTGCACTTTCGTTCAGGCTCGATTCAATAGCTTTTGCTGCACGACTTAATGTTGTGCTATTGGCTATTTTTTCAGGAGAATTTGAATCTTTTTTTGTGTAATAAAATAGGTCATTGTCTCTATGAAATATGACACCTGCCAATTCAAATTGTATGTTTATTGGTTTTATTGGTATCGGTTTGTATGACAATTGCTGTGTCATTTTTTCATTATTCCGAAGGCAATAATTAGACCTCTCTATTAATTTTTCCGCAAACCAATATCCATTATAATCAGATACTTTTCCATTACAATCCTTTGTTTCTGTAAAATTTCCTGTTTCATTTGATTTTAAGGGGAAATGTATTATTACCCTGATTGTTTTTTGCGTATTTGTTTGTGCCAATTCGTTTTTTGCATACAAAACGGCTTTGTTTTGTGCGACAGAAACACAACTAAAATTTTGAGCAAACGTCATTATTGAAATACTGCTTAAACAACTAATAAGCAATAATTTTTTTATAATATCTCCCATTATTACTGATAATCAATGTTATATAAATACCGTTTCTTTCAAGAGCAACATTTGTTTGCGCTTTTGGTTCAAACAAACTGCTATAAATTATGCGGCCGTTCATATCAAAGATTTTGATGATGCACGGCTCACAACTATTATATGTGTTAATTACAATAGATTTATCTGATTGTGAGTAAAATAAATTCCATTCTAAGTCTTCTTTTTCAATCACATCTACTCGTCTCATTGAGTCCTCCCAACGATAAAATGCCTCCCAATCGAATTCAAATGTGCTATCGCAAGCTTCATTACTATATTGATAATGAGTGATTTCTGCATCTTCGTAGCAGCGCAGACTTCCAAAAAGACCTGACATAAAATCGTCAACAATACAATCTGCGCCAAAAAGACTGTTTGTTGTACCTATTTTTTCTATATATGATGAATAGCGAGGTGTTTGGAGGTCGAGTGGAGTTATATGAAATTCTTTTAGCTGTATTTCGTTTATATTCAATATGTTAATAGATTCAATCGCCATGCGGTAATACATATTCCCATCATCGCCGCAGTATTTGTTGTCGGGATTGTATATCTCAAAAGTGTCGCCAACGTTTAATCCAAAATTGTAAACAAGGTGAAATTCACCATCAAAATAGAATAGTACACTATCACCTGACTGATGGGCATAAATGGTGTCCGACGGACTTATGGCGCCATCGCTCCAATGATATTCCGATTGCAATATTTTTACTTTTTTGTTATCGATTGTGGTTGTATCAATTGATGTTACCTTGGTGTACCCTATATCGCCAAACATTGATTCTATATTGCCATAGTACCACGTTGCCCCAAGCGGCGCAAATTCGGTTTGCGCTTTTAAACCGCATGCACACACTATTGCTAAAATTAATGTTAACGCATATTTTTTCATAACTATTCTATTTTTCAGTTAATATCATTCTCTTACTATCCGCCTCAACTCCGTCAATTGCCAATGTGTAAACGTACATTCCGGCTTGCAACTCGCTGTTGTTGATGGTTATTTTATTTCAAATGTAGCTCCTAATTCCACTTCAAATGGGCCGTTTATCACGGTTGTTTCTTCAGCATCAATTGTTACCGAAGAATTGTTTTTTATTGTAACATTTGATAGTTCAATATCACACCCTGTTATTGTTGTGTTTGTGGATATTGTTCTGTTTTCTATGTATTTTGGTTTACAATCGCAACCATTTAAGGTAAGGTGCTCTCCTAATGATAGTGAAATGGATTTATATTGAGGGTGTTCTTTCCCATTGATGGCATATTCATCATGTTCTTTGGCATATATGAACGCTTCGCACATTGAGATTTTACCATCATTATTTGCATCTGCATTTACTTCTTTACCATTTATATCCATTCCGGTTAAGGCGGCAATCCATGGCATAAGAAAGTAACCATGATTATAATAAGTATTGCTCCATGCTGTTTCATCTCCAGATGCTGCAGTCATTATAACTCTGTTCTTTTTTGCCAATTTATCTATAAACCCTCCACTATAACATTGAATCATCAAAATGGACATATAACCAGCATTCACTTTGTCAACTTCTTTTGCAAATTCTATGTCATTCATTAGTTCGCCATCCCATAAACATAAATTCGGACCTTTATTTCCATGATCTGTGGTAAATATGAAAAGATTATCATTAGAGGTTAACTTTACAGCAAGTTGGTTAAATACATCTGTTATATTTGATTTTGTTGCTGCATAATCTACATCACAAATGCCGTCTCCGTCTAAATCCAATGGTGAAGAGTCGTATTTCGGATTTTTTACGCTACTTGTAATATTTCTATCTTCAGAATTAGACTTCCCATCTGACATTAATACATATATATCAGAATCCTTATAACCATAGTACTTCTTCAAAATTTTATAAATAGCTGAACAATTATTCCAATATCTTAAGTGATTATATAGTTTATTTGCTCCACCGCTAATAATAACCGCATAATTATGCGATTGATTGCCAATATTTGCTTTCATTAATTTTTGCCTTGTTCTGGCTTTATTACTTTCAAAATTGAAAGTTTTATTATCTATTGTGAAATCATTGCCATAAATTCTCATCCAATTTTCAAATGTTTGTGGACTATTTGTGACCTTTTGTTTTGATATTGAACCATTGCTTTTATTTACAAAATAATATTCATATCCATCTATCCACGATTGCTCTGGATTGCGAGTTACAACATAAACAAAAGTGTTATTCGGAATCACAATTGATTCGTTATACAACAGCTTGATATTAGCAGAGGAGTTATATCTGAAAATCCAACAATCAGCATAATCTGATTTTGACAATACGTAAGACTTTATTAGTGCATCTGCTTTTGAAATAGTTATTTGTGCATAAGAACAAATATTTATGAAGCATATCAAGAATGCTAAAAATATCTTTTTCATATCTTTAATAATTTGAAACATACACAGAAATACAATTGTCGGCAGGAACCTTAATATTTTTTTCAATATTTCCGCCGGCATATTCTTCTATTTCCTCGCCATTCTCAAGCCAATTGCCACAATATGGTACTGCTTTATATGAGTGTGTGCCTGGGGAAACTAATACACGCAACCCTTCAATGGAATTGCTATCACATTTGCAATCACCTTCGGTATAGCAACCATATAATTTCCCCATATAAATACTATCTACATATAACTTGTAATGGGCATTTGGGCAATCAACACAGAAATTGCCATAAAATAGAACGTTGAACTCCGCCGTAGAGTCATCTACCACAATCGGAGGAAAAGTTGGCGAGTCGTTGCTATTGTTGTCTTTCTTGCAAGCTAAAAAGGATAACAATACAGCAAAAAGGAATAACGCATATTTTTTCATAACCTTTCCTATTTTTCAGTTAATATCATTCGTTTTGAATCCACCTCGACTCCGTCAATTGCCAATGTGTAAACGTACATTCCGGCTTCCAATTCGCTGTTACTGATTGTTATGCCGCCGTTGCCTGTTTGGGTCAGAGGCTTTGTAAACATAAGATTTCCGTTGAGCGAAAATACATATAAAACGGCGTTTCCGGCATTTTCGGGCAGGAAATATCTAATCTCGGTTTCGCTGCTGAACGGGTTGGGGGTGTTTTGGTAGAGGAAGGCGTTGGTGGTAATGTCTTCTTCAATCAAATTCTCTGTTTCGTCATCTGAATTTGGCGAAAATGCTTTCTTTTGATTGCCTCGCGGGTCGGTAAAATATTTTTTGTTTTCCAACTCTTTGATTTTCTTGCTCTGAGCATCTATTGTCAACTGTTGTTCTTTCAGTGCTTCAATAATTACCGGTATCAAACCAATGTAGTCAACATACAAATAGCCTGCTGAATCCTCTTTCACCAAATTTGGAAAAACCGATTGCACCTCTTGCGCAATCAGCCCAAGATGGTTTTGGTCGGCTTCGGCACGGAGTTTCTCGTATTGTTCCATAAGTTCGGCATCGCGTTGCTCTTTGTCTGATGATGCGATATTTGATACATCGGCATTTTCTGATTTAGTGGGCAATGCGGCAGAGCGTTTGCTATTTAATTGTGCCGGTTTGCTATCGGTTTTGCCATTGTCGTCAGATAAATAATCGAAACTTACACCGTTCAGTTTCTTTAGCGATGACATTGCATTTCCAATCTCTTTAATGTTTTTCTTAAATCGCTTGTCAGATGCCACAAGTGAGCCTTTGTTAGTGTAAACAGGAACGTTAAACCTAAATGCGTTATCGCTTGTGTTAAAATACGCAACCACATAACTTCCTGAATTATTGACAGACGTGGTTCGGTATTCAGGTTGCCCTGTGCAAGTCAGAAAAAAACCATTTTTTCCGTGTAGCCATAATTTGTCGGTATCGGTATTGCCAAATTCTCCGATAAATACATTCCAACCGTAGTTGGGGTGTCTGCCAAAATCGCCAAAGGCTAATTTTGCTCCTGCGCGCATCGTTCCCGCATCTTTTCCAAAAACCGATACCGAAAGGGCATTGTTTAAATCGTCATCAGTACGGTCAACTCCAATAATTACCTTTCCGTTGTTGTTAACTTTGATTTGGGCGTTTACACCCATTGTGCAGCAAAGCATTACTGCTAAAAAAAATTGTTTTTTCATTTTTAAAATATTTAATGATTAGATGTTTGTAATTTATTCCACTTCAAATGTTTCGATGTAAACTATAGTGTCATCAACTCTTACAACAACCGAGTAAAAGCCCGTACCGTATTGGTTTAGCATGTAGCAGAATGCTGTGCCGGAGGCAGTGTTTTCGCTCACTACAAGTGTGCTATTGCGGTATATTTCAACACGTCCACCGCTTGCTGTGGGGAAGCACACGGAAAGGGTGGTGGAAGTGGCGTTGTAAGCAACTGAAGCGGGAATGATACGTTTGGGACTTCTGTGCATAATCGGATAAGTAATATTTTGCGGTGGGTCATCTATAGTGTTCTTTGCCTTAACACTATCACCAATCAGCAAAATGCTTGCAAACATTAAAAATTTAAAAGCCTTAATCATTATCATTAGTTTTTTGAAAATTTGTTGTTGTAAATCTATAATTAGAAAACATAGGGTTGCTAATGTGGTTTGAAATTTGTTCCTGCCAATTTTTGCATAAAGCATTTGTTATTAGTGTGTTGCGTGGTTTTTGCGTTACCGGCAAGGGTAAAATGGGAACATTTTTTCCGATATTGAAACAGGCATAAAGACCAATTAAATGCTTGTTAATTAGCATTATATATCGTTTTTCTATTGTTTCGCAGGGGAACACTCTTTTTTTGGTAGAAAAAACGTTATCTTTAACAGATTTAAACAAGTATATTTGCAAGCTAACTTACTGATATAAGCATGAGATACGTAAATATCGCACTCGCTCCAATTGTTATTTTTTTGATTTTTGCCTGCACGCCAAAATCTATTACATATAATAAACTTGTAGCAGTTGACTCGCTGCTTTTAGGGCATAATAATGTTGATTCTGCTATCAGAATGTTAGAAAATATTGAGCCCGAAAGCGAGGAAGAAACATCATACTACAATATTTTGAAAGTTGCGGCCAGTTATAGAAATGAAAACTCTATTAAAAGTTTCGACGGAATAAACGCCAGCATTAAATACTATACAGACAATTATGATGCACGGAAATTGGCATACGCATACTATTATAAATCAACAATTTATGTTAACAAGGACTCTGTGTCAGTAAAAATGTTGCCGCTTTTTAAAAACGCTGAGCGGCACGCACAAAAAACAACCGACTGCCGATTGCTGAACAGAGTTTACTCAGGCTTAACGTTTATAAACGGAACATTTGCCGAGGCCGATGAGGCACTTAAATGCGCACACAAAGAATACTACTACGCAAAAAAACTCAACGACAACTATTGCAAAGTGTATGCGTTAATGAATCTATCAATTACACACTATTTGTTGCACAATATTGATAGTACTGCCTATTACATTAAGCAAAGCGAAACCCTTGCTGGCAAAGCCGAAAGTGAAGATAAATACTTTATATACAATTATATAGGTCAGACAATAATGCAAAATAATCCTTCTGCCGCAAAACAATATTTCATAAGCGCACTGAAATATAAACGACAAACCGAAGTATATCTGAATTTAGCCAGAATATATGCCATAGAAAACCAAAACAAAGAAGTACTAAAATATTGCGATTCAGCTTTAATCAACCCAACATTGCTCTCAAAAAAAGAAACATATGCGTTGCTGGCTGATTACTATTATAAAAACGATAATATTGAACAATATAAGAACGCGACAGATAAAATAATTGAAAATCAGGTTCTTCTGTCTCAGGAAAAAGAAAACCGAAGATTACTCGAACTACAGAAAAAATTTGATTATGAAAAACAACAAGCAGAATATAATAAACAAAAAATGCTGTTTGTCACAATAATAAGTCTGCTGATGGCATTAATAACCGTTATCATTTTATTTCATAAGGTACGGTTGCAAAAAATCCGCGAGCACGACCTCAAATTAGAAAACCAGAACGCACAGTTATGTAGTGATTTAATGACAATGACAGCAAATGAAGAAAATTACAAAAAACAAATAATTGAGCTTGAAGCAGAAAACCAAGCACTTTCATCACAAAAAAACGATCTGTCACAAACAATAGCCATCAACAAAACTCGTATTACCACATTGAAAAACAAGGTTGATGAACTCAACATCCAAAAATACGAGTATATTGAAATGGGCAAAACCATATATCAACGGATTGAGCAAAACCAGACCATCACAATGTATGATGACAAATGGGCAAATTGTGTTTACTACTTTGCATTGAATAGGAATGACTCAATTTTTGAGGACTATTACAAGCTGACAATCAGTGATAAGATTTTCATTATTGCAGATGTTTTTCTGAAGAAAAATGATGAAGAACTTGCAAATATTTTTGCCATTTCACCCGTTACCGTCCGCACACGCCGCTCTAAACTGAAACGGAAAAAAACGTAGCCGCATAAAAACAAAATCGGTGATTTCTGTTTTTCTGTTGAGCGTGATTCCTATACTCGCTTACCGCAGGTGTGCCTGCGGAAAAAAAATCCCGGTGTCGTTGAAACACCGGGATTATGTATGCGGATCATTTAAATCCCCCTTTTGAGAAGCTTTACAAGATTAAAAGGCCTTGACAATTCCCATGAAATCTTCGCATTTGAGCGATGCCCCGCCAATAAGTCCGCCATCAATGTCAGGTTTTGCAAACAATTCAGGTGCATTTGAGGCTTTGCATGAGCCACCGTACAGAATTGAAGTGTTTTCAGCAACTTCTTTACCGTATTTTTCAGCAATTACCGAGCGGATGTAAGCGTGAATTTCTTCAGCTTGGTCAGATGTTGCAGTTTTGCCAGTGCCAATAGCCCAGATTGGCTCGTAAGCGATGATGATTTTTGAGAAATCGCCGGCTGAAAGGTTGAAGACTGAGCCTTCAAGTTCAGCTTTTACAACTTCGTTTTGTTTGTTAGCCTCGCGTTCAGTCAAGCTCTCGCCAATGCAGAAGATAACTTTCAATCCATTTGCCAAAGCAAGTTTCACTTTCTCTTTCAAGATG
The DNA here is from genome assembly GCA_937899145.1 of uncultured Bacteroidota bacterium. Classification (GTDB taxonomy): domain Bacteria; phylum Bacteroidota; class Bacteroidia; order Bacteroidales; family SZUA-534; genus RUG13583. The sequence continues at coordinate 298 of CALBPW010000224.1, read as the reverse complement.
TCGTAAGTTTCTTTGTAGTACTCACGACGCTCTGAGTGGCCAAGGATAACATATTCAGCACCAGTCGATTTTACCATTTCAGCCGATACTTCACCGGTGAAAGCGCCTTTTTCTTTATCGGCGCAGTTTTCAGCTCCAAGTCCGATGATGTTGTGGTTGATAATGTCAGAAACTTTTGCAAGGTGGATGAATGGTGTGCAGATAACCACGTCGCAGTTTGGTTTTGCGGTAAGCGCATTGTTAAGCTCTGTTGCAAGAGCGATGCCTTCTTGAAGATTTTTGTTCATCTTCCAGTTGC
>CALBPW010000223.1 GCA_937899145.1 uncultured Bacteroidota bacterium | reverse complement strand
AAAAATTCCGCTATGTTCCTAATTTTCAATTAATTAAATTTCGTCGAACTCACGTAATTAATATTATGGTGAACTCACCTACCGCATGCAATACCGCGACACCATGGGCGCCCCCTTCCCCTGGCTCTATATCGACGCCGACACTCTGCGCGCCTGCGCCCGGGCGAGTGGCTACCGACTGGAGGTCATCGGGCAGGGAAGACACTACGACTATCTGGCCAGAATCACAAAAAGCCCAACAATATGATGTATGGGTTATACACTACAAATTATCAAAAAAGCAGCAACTGTTTTTCCTGATTTTCAGCCAATTGAATTTCATCAACCACACAACACACACACCAAAACCAGACATTCATGGAACCAAGATATAAAACTTTAATTTATGTCACAGGGCGACACTGCTTTATAATCATTATTGCGTTATTACTCGTTGCCTGTGGCAAGTATCAGATGCCACCTTTCAGTAACAACGAATGGAAACTGACCAACAATCATGTCACCAACGCAGATATCGGCACCGACATTGATTTTGGCGGCGGCAGCACACTTCCCATCACCAACTCAAGCAACGGCGACTATGGCTTAAACTTCATCACCGATGAAGACGGATTCAACCGATACGATAAATTCTGCCAACGATACTTCACCACGATGCTGTCGCAATTGCCCATGGCCATCGATTCTATTGAATTCATCCTAGCCGACCGATTTGCGGTGCTGCAGCCTAACGCACTCACGCAATGGCCACCCGACGTAATCAGGCAAGCCGACGGAGTGGTGTTGGTGGCCCAGGCCAATCCCCCGGCGAACGACTTGCAGCCTCTCGATGAATTGTGGCGCAACCTGGTCTTTGACAAAAAGATGAACCGCATCTTTGTCATCGACCGCTTCTATAAAAACGGAAAACATCTCGCCATCGTTTACACAATGCAAAACGAGGATAAGCTCGTTCCGTTTTCAGGAACATTCCATTACGACATCTTCAACCCACACAACGTGCAAAGTGTGGGCACTAACATGGAGACGCTGCTTAACATCAGCATCAGTGCGTTGTCAACCGGCAAAATACTGGGTTATAACGACTATATCCATTCGGCTGACTCATGCTTCATGGCCGGAGATTACATCAGTGCCTCCAATTCATTTGAATCTGCATTCCACACGGGCGACGACATTCAAGGGATGCACCTTTACAACGCGGCCTGCGCCGCCGCTCTTGCCGGACTTACCGATGTGGCATTCGAGCGTTTGATGCGAAGACTTGCGCTCGACACCGATTGGTATATCAACGAGCCTAATAAAGACAATGACCTGATGGCCTTGCACGACGATGCCCGCTGGGCAGTCTATTGCGACAGTATCAAAATGCGTCGCGACCGCATCGAGAAAGATTACAACCAACCGCTACGCCGGAAATTGCTGTCCATTGCCGAAAGTGACCAATCCATACGCCAGCAATATCTCGCGGCGGTTAGCAGTGTGCCGCAAGATACTGCGCTCGTTACCACGCTCCTGAAGCAGATGCAGGACATTGACGCAGCCAACCAGGAAAAGATTTGCGAAATACTCGACTCCGAAGGATTTGCCGGGACCGATAAGGTGGGCAACGCCAGCATGGTCTACTGGCTGGTCATCCAGCATGCCTCGGTTGAACTGCAGCACAAATATTTCCCGCTGTTTGTCCAGGCAGCCGAGCGGGGCGACATCAGTCGTGAATGTGTGGCATTGATGGACGACCGCATAGCCATGTTTGAGAACCGGCCACAAAAATACGGCACGCAGATTGTTGACGGCAAACTCTATGATTTGGCCGAGCCCGACAATGTTGACGCGCTGCGGAAGCAAATGGGCATGCCCCCGCTTGATGAGTATCTCAAGCAAATGAATGCGACAAGATAACTTCGGACAAAATATGCGGGCATTTTGAAACTTGAGGCCAAAATTCTAAAAATATGCAAAAAAACGGGGCGAAAGTTGCACAAATCAAAAAACCGCCGTAAATTTGCATCGCTTTTTCCGAAACTTGGGCGCTTAGCGCAGTTGGTTCAGAGCATCTGCCTTAGATCGGAAGAGCGTCGTGTAGGGA
>CALBPW010000222.1 GCA_937899145.1 uncultured Bacteroidota bacterium | reverse complement strand
GGGGCAACACATTGGCGCACCTGCCAACCCTGTTGTCCAAAAAGGCGACAATGTAAAAGTTGGTCAACTAATTGGAGAAGCCAACGGTTTTGTATCAGCCAACATACACTCATCGGTTTCAGGCACTGTTGCCAAAATTGATGTTGCAACCGATGTCGCAGGCTTTAAAAAACCAGCCGTTCACATCAATGTTGAAGGCGACGAATGGCTCGACACCATCGACCGCACCGACACTCTTGTAACCGAAATTAAAGACGACGCCAAAACCATTATCGGCAAGATAAAAGCCGCCGGAATTGTAGGTATGGGCGGCGCAACATTCCCCGCCCATGTCAAACTTTCGATTCCCGATGGCAAAAAAGCCGACTTCTTGATTATCAATGGTGTGGAGTGCGAGCCTTACTTAACTGCCGACCATCGGCTTATGCTCGAGAAAAGCGACGAACTGATTATCGGCATAAAAATTCTGATGAAAGCGATTGGCGTTGAAAAAGCATACATCGGCATTGAAGCCAACAAACCCGATGCTATCAGCAAGTTAGCCACTCTTTGCCAAAACGAAACCGGCATTGAGGTTGTCCCACTGAAACTAAAATATCCACAAGGTGGTGAAAAACAATTAATTAATGCCATATCAGGCCGCGAAGTTCCATCAGGAAAATTGCCAATTGACGCTGGCGCTGTTGTTCAAAACGTTGGAACTGCATTTGCCGTTTACGAGGCTGTACAAAAGAACAAACCACTTTTTGAACGCATCGTAACCGTAACCGGCAAAACCGTTGCCACACCATCAAACTTCCGCGCACGCATCGGAACACCTGTTGCCGACTTGATTGCAGCCGCTGGTGGCGACCTTGAAAGCACCGGAAAAGTGATTAGCGGCGGACCAATGATGGGCAAGGCGATGAACAATTTGGAATCGACAATGACCAAAGGCACATCAGGTTTGCTGTTGATTGAAGACGCTGAGGCAACACGCAAAGAGGCGGGGCCATGCATACGCTGCGCAAAGTGCGTCGATGCTTGCCCAATGGGACTTGAGCCATACTTGCTAATGCCTTACAGTCAAAGACAAATGTGGGACGAACTTGAAGCATTACACATCATGGACTGCATCGAATGTGGCTGCTGCTTGTTCTCATGCCCTGCAAACCGCCCTCTGCTCGACTATGTGAGATTAGGAAAAAATACTGTTGGTAAAATAATCCGTTCAAGAATTCAAAAATGAAACAATTTATAGTATCACCATCGCCACACGCTCACAGCAGCGTATCAACACCAAACCTAATGTATGGTGTTATATTGGCACTTATACCAGCCTTGATAGTATCTTTCATATACTTTGGAATTGGTTCACTGATAGTTACACTAACATCAATAGTTAGTTGCGTGCTATTCGAATTTCTTATTCAGAAATTTCTACTTAAACAAAAACCGACAATAACCGATGGTTCAGCCATTTTGACAGGCTTACTTCTTGCCTTCAACTTGCCATCAAACCTACCAATAGGCATAATTATTGTTGGCGCAGCCTTCGCCATTGGCGTTGGCAAAATGGCATTTGGCGGACTTGGACAAAACCTATTCAACCCTGCACTTGCCGGACGTGTATTCTTGCTCATCTCCTTCCCTGTACAAATGACCACATGGCCTGTACCACAAGGATTTGCAACAAATTACATTGATGCAGAAACAGGCGCGACAACACTTGCAATGCTGAAAAACCACTTTGGCAACATACCCGAAACTGCCGATTTATTTATTGGAAACATTGGCGGCAGCCTTGGCGAGGTATCAGCATTTGCACTGCTTATCGGCTTTATCTACTTGTTATACAAGCGAATAATTACTTGGCACATACCAATAACAATTTTCGCCACCGTTTTCGCATTTCAAGGAATCATGTATTTGGCTGACGCTGAACAATTTGCATCGCCAATAGCACACTTGCTGTCAGGCGGTCTGATGCTTGGCGCAATATTTATGGCGACCGACTACGTAACATCGCCAATGAGCGCAAAAGGCAAAATTGTATATGCAATCGGAATTGGTGTTATAACAGTGATTATCAGAAACTTTGGCGCATTCCCCGAAGGAATGTCATTTGCTATCTTGATAATGAACGCCTTTACACCACTCATCAACACGTATATTAAACCAAAACGATTTGGGGAGGTAAAATAATGGCAAAGTTAGAATCATCGTTAAAGAACATGTTGCTGTCGCTCACTGCGATAGCACTGATAGCAGCAGGCTTGATGGCCGCACTGTACAACGTAACATCAGAACCGATACAACAATCGAAAGAACAAAAATCAGTTGACGCAATAAAAGCCGTTCTACCTGATTTTGAGAAAGTTGAAGACGACACTGCCGAGAATCTGACTATCCACAAAGCATACAATGCCAATGGCGAATATGTTGGAGCAGCAGTTGAATCGTTCTCGAAAAATGGTTTTGGTGGCGAGATAAAAGTTATGGTTGGCTTCGACACGGAAGGCAACATTACCGAATATTCTGTTCTTGACCAAAAAGAGACTCCGGGACTTGGCACAAAAATGGTTAATTGGTTTCGTCCGCAAGGCGAGGTAAAGAAGAGCCTGCTTGAAACCATTTTTGGCTACGAAGTAAAAACTCCTGAAAAACAGAGTTCAATCATCGGGAAAAATCCAGCGAAAAACAATATGACAGTTTCGAAAGATGGTGGCGAGATTGATGCCATAAC
>CALBPW010000221.1 GCA_937899145.1 uncultured Bacteroidota bacterium | reverse complement strand
CGCTGGTTAGAGGTTAGTTCGGTTTCAAACTTTGAATCGTTCCAGGCAAATCGCTTAAAACTTCGCTTCCGCGATGAGGAAACTAAAAAGACGCAACTTGCTCATACACTGAATGGCAGCTCGTTGGCTTTACCACGTATTGTGGCAGCTTTGCTTGAAAACAACCAGACACCAGAAGGCATCAAACTGCCTGAGTGCATTCAGAAATTTATGGGTTGCGATATGATTACAAAATAAATTTTGGAATTATTGGATAAAAAAGAAGCCCGGCAAAATGTTGTCGAGCTTTTTTTATGTGTATTTTTGCACAAACTGCTGCCAACAATGGAATGTAAAATTTTGGGCATCGACCCGGGAACCAATATAATGGGCTATGGCGTGATTTCGGCTGACGGCAACACACCAAAACTTGAGACAATGGGTGTCATTGTTCTAAACAAAATAACCGACCCATACATCAAACTTGCTACTATTCACGAGCGGGTTATAAAACTTATTGATGAGTTTAAACCCGATGAGTTTGCTATTGAAGCACCATTTTTTGGACAAAATGTGCAATCGATGCTTAAACTTGGACGTGCTCAAGGGGTGGCGATTGCAGCGGCAATATCGCGCCAAATACCGATTGCCGAATATGCTCCGCGCAGAATAAAAATGGCGATAACAGGTAATGGAGGAGCTTCTAAAATTCAGGTAGCCAATATTTTACAAACAATTTTCAAATTTTCGGAATTACCTGAGAAACTTGACGCTACTGACGGCTTGGCAGCTGCTCTTTGTCATTTTTACCAAAAGAGAAACTTGGGATTAGCAGTGCCAACCCAACATTCGAAACCAGCCAAAAGTTGGGCTGATTTTGTTAGCAAAAATCCGAGCCGAATTGTAAAATAAATGCTATTTAAACAGCGTTTAAAATGTATGGAAACTGCATTAACCTTTGAATCGAACCGGCAAAAATTTCATTACGCTGTAACTTTGTTTGCATTGCTGCTACTTGCCATCGGTTTGTGCACATCAAAATTTTTGTCGTCGGTAGGCGGAATAACGCTTGGCGTTAATTGGCTTTTAGAAGGCGGTTGGAAACGCAAATGGCAGATTATCAAGAGTGACAGGCATTTATGGTTGCTGCTGATATTATATTTTGTTTTTGTTGTTGGACAATTTCAGAGTTCGCCTGTTGGCGATGGCGCAAAACTTTTGCGCACAAAACTTCCGCTACTTTATATGCCACTGGTGATAGCGACAACTCGCATTAAGCATAAACATCTTCAGCTAATTACCGAGTTTTTCCCTTATATGGTAGCACTAACCACGCTTTTGGCTTGGCACAATCTTTTGTTTACCGGTTTAGAAATCCGAAACATATATCCTTTTTGCAAACATATTTCGTATGGCATTCAAATGTGCGTTGGCAGTATTATCTGCTTTTCGTTTTTAGGAAGAAAGGTATTCGACTCAAAAAAGCGCAATACAATTTTGCTTTCAGTAGGCATCTATCTCATTATCTGCATGATAGCGTTCGAGAAATATACTGCATTACTGGCAGGCGCGATTACATTTGTTGTTTGGGCAATTTATTATGTATATACACATTGTTCGAAACAGGTAAAAATAGTTTTTCCAATTGTTCTACTGATATTTATAACGACTTTTGCATTAGGTTTGCGGCACGCCATTCTAAACTATTTTACACCACGTTTCGATTTTGAAACAGAGCATCAGCCGCAAACAGCACATGGCAGCAACTATACTTTCGATACAAATTCGTTAGTCGAAAACGGGCAATATGTTGGAGTTTATGTATGCGAACCTGAACTGCGCAAGGCATGGACAGAGCGAAGCCAAATACCATTCAATGACGTTTTTCCAACATTAGTTAGGTATCTGAATAGTAAGGACGAGCATAAAGATTATGATGCTGTTATGGCACTTGCAGATAGCGAAATAGCGGATGTTGAGAACGGAATAGCAAACATTAAATATAAATCAGCGCTTGCAAGAATGTATGTTACTTTTTTCGAAATGTCTGATACTCATAATATTGCCGATAAAAGTATGCTGCAGCGTTTCTATTTTTGGAAAATCGCTTGCAAGATGATTGGCGGACATCCGCTAATTGGCTATGGTTGTGGTACTGCAACAAAGGTTTTTCAAGCCGAACAATTGAAAAACAAGAACATTAGAGAACCTTTGCGCGACCCTCATCAGCAATATCTTGAAGACGCAATGACTTTTGGAATCCCAATCGCCATACTAATCATTTGTATTTATATATATTTGATAATAAGCGGGATACGCAACAATAACCCGTTGCTTGCAGTCAATTTGCTTATGCTTATGTTGACATTGTTTGTTGAGGGCAACAACTATCAAGCCGCGACAATACTTTTTGCAGTGGTAACAACAATTTTTTCGTACTACAATTTGACGGAGAAAGAACAAGTTTCTGATTAACTTTGCGATTTAAAATTTAAGTGTTATGGAAGAATTGTCACCACGTCAGAATAAAGTTTCGCGATTGATACAGAAAGAGTTAGCCGAAATGCTGCAAACATACGCCCGCAATTGGTTCCAAGGCTCAATTATAAGCGTGTCGGTTGTGCGTATCAGTCCCGACCTATCGGTTGCTAAATGTTACCTTAGCATTTTTCCCGATAATCGAAAAGAGGAGATAATGGCAACTGTCAATCAGCATATCAAAGAGATACGATACCAATTAGGCAGCCGTATCCGCAATCAGGTACGCATAATTCCTGAACTTATTTTCAATATCGACGATTCGCTTGATTATCTTGAAAATATTGAAAAATTGCTCAAAAAGTAATTTTTTACGGCAATGGACCTATCGGCATTTATAGCGCGACGATACCTGTTTTCGAAAAAATCGCACAATATAATCAACATTATATCAGCCATTTCGCTCATAGGCGTAATGGTTTGCACAATGGCATTAATTATC
>CALBPW010000220.1 GCA_937899145.1 uncultured Bacteroidota bacterium | reverse complement strand
CTGTGCGGTGGAATGGCAGGCGCATTGCTGTTTTTGCTGTGTTACAATGTGTTTCCCGCATTCAACGCCACCTACGCTTGCGCACTTGGAGCCTCGGCAGCCGTTTATGCGATAGTTTTGGCAGTGGCAGCCTACGTTCCAAACTACACGGTTTTCGTTATGTTTTTAGGGCAAATCCGCGTAAAATGGATAGCAATATTTTCAGTCATCTCCGACATAGCGCTGCTCAAAAGCGGCAATGCGGGCGGTCATATCGCCCACATTGGAGGCGCACTTTTCGGTATGTGGTACATCATCTACCTAAACCGCGGAACCGACATTACAGCTTGGCTTGGTCGTATTATCGACTGGCTTGTAACGCATTTCAATTTCCAACGAAAACCGAAAATGAAAGTAACCTACAAACGCCGTGGCGAAACTGATTATGAGTACAATAAACGACGTTACGATAACCAGAAAGAAATTGATGCCATACTCGATAAAATTGCCAAATCGGGCTACGACGGCCTTACTGACGACGAAAAACGAAAACTTTTTACCAATAGTCGAAACGTTTAACTGATGCCAAAAATTCTGTTCAAAATATTGATTTGGTTGCTGGTAGCAGTTGTGCTATTTGTCGGAATAATAATTGGTGGAACAATTTTGCTGAAAGACAAACTGATACAGCGCGGAATTGAAGCCATAAACGAAGAACTGAACGCGCCCGTGCAAGTTGAAGACATAACTTTCTCATTGATAAACAGTTTCCCCTACGCCTCAATTGTGCTGAATAATGTTACAGTGCTTTCGCCAACGGTTGGATTCAGCCACAAAAATTTTGCGCACACCACAGCCGACACTTTGCTCAGTGTCAGAAAGTTAGTGCTATCGTTCAATACAAAAAAATTGCTTGATAACGAATTAGAATTGCAATCGGTGAAAATTAGTGACGGACAGTTTTTTATTTTGATAGACGAAAAAGGAAATGATAACTTTCACATTATCAAGCAAAAAAAAGAACAAGCCGGATTGCTGAAAATGGGAATAGAACTTTCACATTTAGGATTTAGCGATTGTGTGATACAAATTGACAACCGATTCAAAAGCAACGGAGTTGAACTTTATCTTCCTGATTTCGAGGTTAATGGCAGTTTCAACGATGTCGAAAACCGGATACAAACCAAAGGCTCGATGACACTGCAATGGGTGGTTTTCAACAAGATGGAAATTGTGCCACTTGCGCCAACAAATATCAAAATGGAATTAGGCTATCGTAATGACAGTCTGATAGTTACCAAAGGCAGTTTGGCATCGCGTGGGATTGATGTGGCACTATCGGGCGTGGTTTTGCTAAAAACCGGCACTTACCTTAATTTGCAACTGAAAGGGCGGAAAATATCGGTGGCAAACGCTTTGCAATATTTTACACTTGCGACACGCGAAAAACCAAAAATCAGCAGTACCGGACTTGTCGATTTTGGCGCAACCATTCGCGGACGCTTCGACAAACGCAGCACTCCGCTAATCAAGGCGCAGTTTGGGCTGAACGATGCTACAATAAAATATCCTGACATCGGTCTTGTGCTCAATCATACCAATTTGAGCGGAACATATAACAATGGCGGAGCGCCGCGTAGCCGAAAATCCTTTGTCGATATTGAACAACTGAGCACGCAAATTGCACAGACACAAATAGTTGGGAGTGTGAAAATTGATAACCTATCGGCACCGCACATCAATGCCGAGGCTAAAATTGAAGGTCGGCTCGAAGATTGGAACCGATTCATTTTTACCGATTTACCCGATCAACTTGCAGGTTATGCCTCAGCCAACATTTCGGCAGTTGGCGACATCAATTTAAACCGGAAATTCAATCTTGACGCATGGCTTAAACTTAATCCGCAAGTGTCTGCAACACTGAAAGACGCAAGTTATAACGACACAAAAAAAATTCATCTGACTGAAGTCAGCGGCACGTTAAAATTGAATGGCGCCGCACTCAAATTATCGGCAATTAATGCGCGTTTAAATGGCATATCACATCGAGTTGAATTACTTCCGACTTCCACCAACTGCACACATCCAC
>CALBPW010000219.1 GCA_937899145.1 uncultured Bacteroidota bacterium | reverse complement strand
TTAAATTTTTTCGAACATGAAAAAGCGAATTTCTACTTTTTTAGCGTGCTTGTTTATGGCAAGTTTTGCACAAGCACAAGTTCTGTTTGATGCTAATAAATACGACGAAGGTGCTTCAGTAGGACCGGGCGAGATTGTATATATGGCAGATAGCAGTAAAGCACTACAAGTTGTATTGGACGGATGGAATTCTTCAATGGATATTCCTGCTACTTTAACCAAAAATGTAAAAGGCGTTGAGGCCGTATTTAAAACATCGGCAAACAAAGACTCAGTTGCTCTATACACAAAAGGGGTCAGTTACAGTGTTCAGCTGAACGATAATTTGGAAGCCGACCAAGTGGAGGCTTCGTGGGAGCCGGGTACAATGATTAACAACACCTGTGGAGCATCAGCTATGGGTGACGATCTTGCCGATTTTAAAGTTGTTCGTAACGACAAAATGGATGCCAAGATGTCTGAAACTCAGGCAATTCAATTTTATGGTAGTAGACAAGATAATTACAAGCCAACTGTGGGCGACACCATGTGGGTAAAATCAGTAAAATTTGTTTATGCCGACGGAATCCTATTCGAGCCTGTTAACGCTTCAATTGGTGAACTTGTAACAATTGGTAGTGAGAATTATCGTGCGATAGTTCTTAACGGCTGGAATAGCTCAGTTGACATTGCCGATATTAAAACTGCTGGTTATGCCGGTTTTACTGCAAAAATAGCCTTCCAAGTTTCATCAACTCTTGATGCTGATCATAAACTCATAATCGGTGTGCAAGCAAACGATTTGCTTGAAGCCGACCAAGTGGAGGCTTCGTGGAAGCCGGGTACAATGGTTAACAACACCTGTGCTGCTGTAATTGAAAACGTTGCAGGAAATTTAGATCCGCAAGAAGTTAAAGTGTCATTTAATGCCAAAACATTTACTGAGATTGGCGAAATGCAATTCTTTGCACAACAAACTTGGGGCAATTGGGGTGTTGCCGACCCGGGTGATACCATCTATGTAAGTACAGTTTCAATGTTTGCATCTGATAACCTTGCTACAGGTACAGTAGTATTTGACCCGGCTGACTATGTCGATGTTGAGGGCTATGAAATTGTTGAGGTTGGCGGCGCCAAATACGCTAAATTTGTAACCGATGGCACATGGGAGCAAACCTTCGACCTTGTGAAACCATACGTGAATAAAGAGTATAACAAGGTTAAAACAACAATGATTGTTAAACCGGGCACAAGCAAATACACTGCCGACCAAATGAACGGCTCTGTACAATTCTGCTTGAATGGTGGCGCAAGCGCAGGCTTCTTCACAGGTGTCGAGGTTAGCGATGCAGGTGTTGAGGTTGTAAAAGACTACGACGGCTCGTTACTTGAGTATATCCAAATCTTCTCACAAGAAACAGTAGAATGGGGAACTGTAGAAGGCGCTGAGGTTTACATTGGTAAAGTTGAGGCTTACTATGAAGAACCTAAATTGGCAGTAGCTCCAAAAACAGCAAAAGTACAATTTGTTAACAATGCTGATTTTGTAGCCGATTGCAAACAAGGTGAGGCATTCTGGGATGAATTGTACGACTCGGAACTTGAATCAGAAGAAGGCAATCTTATCAACCGTATAGCAGTTGACGAAAAAAATAAATTTGAACTTGATGATGCTGATAACTATGCTGTAAAAGAAAATGCTAACAGCTTCGGACACTGGATTGCCGGTTGGGATTTAAATAATTTCTATCTATGGGTTGATATTGTTGATGATAATCCTCTAAAACTTAATACTCTTTACGAACTTGATGGTTCTGACATTGAAACTCTTGATGGTGCGGGTGCTGCAACTTGGATGAATGATTGCGTTGAGTTGTTCTTAGACTTCAACAACCAACGTATTGAAAAATCATCGCGCGGCGCACAACAATATCAATTGCGTTTCAACCTTGGTATTCAAGGTCCTGCTTATGGTACAACCAATGGTGTTATAATGAGTAGCACGGTATTTGGCGAAGGTAGCAACGATACAACTAATATCCAATTTGCAACTAATACACAAGCAGGTGGTTGGATACTTGAAGTTTCAGTTCCTTGGGCAACGCTTATGCGTAAATCTACCAATACAAATGCTGATGTAGTGGCTGCTTTGGCTGCTGGTGGTCAATTGTTCGATGGTAAGAAGGTTGCAATGGAAGTATCTATTGCAGATGCTGAAGAAAAAGACGGACGTAACTCTATTCTTAACTGGGCTAACAACACTGGTGCTGATAAAGCTTACGAAACAGCAGAGTTCTGGGGCGAAATTGAACTTACAGGTTCTGGCAGACAAGCTCCAACCGCCATCAACGAAACTGCTGCCGCATTGCTTAACGTATATCCAAACCCGGCAAACGACGTATTATACGTTGGTTTGGAAGATGTAGTGGCTGTTAACATCTACAACGTCGCAGGCTCGCTTGTTAAAGCCGCTAACGAGGCTGTTGTTAACATTGCCGACCTTAACGCTGGTATCTACGTGGTTAAGGCTACTGATGCCGCAGGTAATACATCGCTTGCTAAATTCGTTAAGAAATAACACCTGTAAATAGGTCAATAAAAAAGGGAAGCCGCAAGGCTTCCTTTTTTGTTTTGTGTTGTTTTGCCAACTCTATCTGCTGCTTTTTTGTCATTTTTTTTGCATGTCAAAATGCCAATCTTGTAACGTAGAAACTATATTTGCGGACAACAAACACATACTAAATATGAAAGAATCTTGGCGACCGGGAACAATGATTTATCCGCTGCCAGCCGTTATGGTTAGTTGCGGCCATTTCCCGGATAAATGCAACATACTTACAGTGGCTTGGACAGGCACTATCTGCTCCGACCCCGCAATGTGCTACATATCGGTTCGTAAAAGCCGTTACTCACACGGGTTGATAAAAGAATCGGGTGAATTTGTTATCAATCTTACAAACAAACAATTAGCATACGCAACCGA
>CALBPW010000218.1 GCA_937899145.1 uncultured Bacteroidota bacterium | reverse complement strand
ATACACAATTTTTAAATGCTCTAGCATATGTTCCACCGCCAATTGCAATTGGTTCAAAATCTGTTTTATGTGGGGTTGCATAGCAGCTATTCTCGCATTGGGCATTGTTGTTATTCTTACAATCAGATTCAATGGCCTGCATTATTTCCGTTTTGAGGCTTTAGGGTTCTCGTGGTATTGCGGCTATCTGCTTATGCTGCCCGAAATAGTAATTGCGTTAGGATGGGTTATAGCGTATTGTCTGCTTAATAAAAGTGTTTATAAATCAATAAAATAAGATAATTATGGCATCAATATTAGTTATAGGTGTAGGCTCTACAGGCTTGTCCGTGATGGAGCAGGCGCAGCAATTCTACTACGAGTTTACAAAAACAGACAGTCCGGGACGCGACAAATCGGCATTCATGTTTATCGAAACCGACGCGAACCGGCATGCCCAACACACGCCAAACGGCACTACCGATATTGTGAGATGCAGCATTGCCACCAATAACGTCACGGCCACGCTCACAAATTGGAAGAAAGCACCGCAGAGAGGCTGGGGATGGATTCCGGATGACGCAACCGTACTTGATGCAGGAACGGGCGCTGGCGGCCAGCCTATATTCGGACGTGTGGCTTTGTGGGCCAACGCGACAGCGGTGAGCAACCAAATACAAGCGTTGTATCAGCAGATTGGCGGAAATGTCAACACCAACATCTACCTTGTGGGTGCGCTCACAGGTGGCACTGGCACAGGAACATTCCTCGACCTTGCATATATGGTTCGTCAAATAACGGCCAACAATAACATTTATGGAATGTTCCTTTTGCCCGACCGCACAAGTGTTGGACAACAGACGAAAGATGTGCTTTACGAAAACGCATACTCGTCGCTGCGTTCGCTTGACAAATACTCGAGAACCGAAAATGGCAGGAACTACGAATGCACATTGCCGGGCGGAACAATACTCAACAATCTTAACGCGCCATTCAAAAACGTTCAATTCCTGACACAAGATTTTGCCGACGCCTCAGCATCAATGGGCAATCTTTCGGACCTGATTCAGTCGGCGGGCTTCAACCTTGCACTTCGCTATTTGGATTTGACACATCTGGCTGCGCCATTCCAAGATTTGGTGAATGCCAGATTGGTTGACTACACCACCAACGTTCCTAACGGCAAATTCACAACTATCGGATTCAATATGTTTCAATATCCCGAAAGCCTGCTTGAGGAATACTTCACTACAAGCCTGCTTGAAAGTGATTTGCTAAAACGCTGGATTGACAATGACAACTATTATGATAAAAATGGCACGCTATTACCAATATCAAATTTAAAGTCGAAACTGAAAATAGAGGTTTACCAATTTGTGCAGGAAGCAATCGATGCGGCGGTTACTCAATGCCAAGGCAACCAGATGTTGGGAAAATCGACATTTAACGCGGCCTTACAAAGCGAGATAGACACAATATTCTCTGGCAAATATGAAGCACCAAGCCGCGAGAATTACATTTTCAGTCTGTTCGATGCCAACAGCCGCACACCAAAGTTCCACGCTGCTATTTCAGGCCAGAACACAATGCTGCGCGATGCGCTTATTCAGTCGATATACACAAAAATCAACGAGGAATCGACCAAATATCAGAATCTGGAAATTGTGCGTTTTATTATCGGAGAGATAATTAGCGATATAAGCAAGATTACCGATGATTGGAAAAAACGTTTCAGAATAGAAGGAACTCCTGAACAATGGAACAACTGCTGGACTGCCCAAATCAAGGAGCGCATAGATAATAAAGCGTTGGCGTTCATCTATAAAGCGACAAACTGCACACGCGAGTGGCTAACCGAGGCTTTAGGGGGTGTTGCCAAACTCTGCTATTTTGATGTTTTTATGCCCGAACTACAGAAGATTGCCGACTCAATGGCAAACAAGGTTGGCACTGTGCAACTGATGACACCGACTGGCCTCAAACTGCCAACATTGCAAAACGCAGACGAGTTGATTGCCAAAGTGAACGGCCTGCTCGACACTCATAACCCAGTGTCGATAGTAGCTCGCAGTGGCAGTATTGCTGGTCAGATGAGCAACAACAGCAATCCGCAACTAAACTTCCTCTTCAGCGGCAACAGCTACGAAACCGACTTCCAAAATGCGCAAAGCAAATATCAGATGCAACCCGAACGCCTCAACTACGATAATATTTCACACGACGACCTTTGGGACTACCTCTACAAGCAGGACATAGTAGGTCTAAAGTCGGATATGATAAGCAAGGGTATGACGTTCGTGCAAAGCCTAAACCTATTTGCCAATACCGATGTGGTTAATATTATGAGAAACCTGCAACCGGCGCACCACCTGTATAACAAAGTGAACAATCTGCTCAACGGAATGCCTAATCAGATTCAAAAAGACACTCCTGCAATGTGTCATTTGATTAGTACAGAGCAATTTACCGGCCACCAATGTCTGAAACTTATATGCATCTCGCCAGTCGATGGCAATGTGCAAACAGGCATTGTGGCGAATATGCGGAATTTCAAGCCAAGTCTGAATAATAGCAATCTGGCGGTTCTGCCTTCGATGAAGAACACCGTAGTCATATATCAGGAATACGGCTATTTAGGACAAGTGAACGGTGCGCACAAAACATTCAATCCGGTTGTTCATTTGTCGTACCAACCGCAAGTTCTGACATCGATAAAGAACAAAATCAGGAACGGCAATTACGATGAAAAACTTCGCCTTGCCTACATCGACACAAAAACTTTGACCGATACGGATAATCTTAAAATCAAATAGTTATGAAACAAATATTAGTAGGTTCTACACAACGCGACAAACTATTCAGCGCAATAAGAAAGGCCACACGCCCTACTCATATTGTCTTCACACTTATTTGGGTGCTGCTGATAGTTGTTCCCTATATTCTTTCGGATAGATCGGAAGAGCGTCGTGTAGGGAAAGAGTGT
>CALBPW010000217.1 GCA_937899145.1 uncultured Bacteroidota bacterium | reverse complement strand
GAATCAAAATGGGGTGCGATGCCTTTATTTAGACATAGAATAACCGATTGTCCATATAGTTATTCATCCATCAAATATTACAAAAAAACTTGTCCAACAACAACTATCAGTAATGTGAATTATAATACAAACACTACAATAAACGATTGCAATGTAACCCTTCAAAATGTCGAAGTTCAAAATAATGCGAAATTGACTATTGACGCTAATGAAACTACTATAAATGGCCCTTTTGAAGTGCAAATAGGAGCGGAACTTGAGATAAAATAATGTCTATATAAAAACTAACATAAATGTCGTTTTTCAACGCTTTTTTATATTTTTGGCAGCGTTTGTAAAAAAGCTTTTAAATGAATAAAATAGTAAACACAGCCACAATTCTGATGCACTGCAACGACCAGATAGGCATTGTGGCAAAGGTGACAGAATTTATACAGAACAACAAAGGAAACATATTGGCACTTGACCAGCACGTTGACCACGAAGAAGGTCAGTTTTTTATGCGAATAATGTGGGATTTAGCCGAATTTATCATTCCGAAAGACAAAATTGAAGACTATTTCCAAACATTGATTGCCTCAGCCTACAATATGAAATTTAAAATCTATTTTTCGGAAGACAAGCCGCGCATGGCATTGTTTGTCTCAAAAATGGACCATTGCCTTTTCGATATTCTGGCACGTTATCAGGGGCGCGAGTGGAACGTTGAGATTCCGCTTGTGATAAGCAATCACGAGGACTTGAGGACTGTTGTGGAGCAATTCGGGATACCATATTATTGTTTCCCGATAACCAAGGAAAATAAGGCAGAACAAGAGCAAAAAGAACTTGAATTGATGAAAAAATTCAACATCACTTTTGTGGTTCTGGCCCGATATATGCAAGTGATTTCGCCCGATTTTATTGATAAATACCCTAACAAGATTATCAATATCCACCATTCGTTTTTGCCGGCATTTACAGGCGCAAAACCTTATCATGCAGCGTTTAAGCGTGGTGTGAAAATCATTGGAGCAACATCGCATTATGTTACAACCGACCTTGACGAAGGACCGATTATCGAGCAAGACGTTACCCGCATCACACACCGCGACACGGTTGACGACCTTGTATTAAAAGGTCGCGATTTGGAAAAAATTGTACTTTCGAGGGCAATAAATTTGCATATTCAACGTAAAACATTGGTGTACAACAATAAAACGATTGTGTTTGCTTAAAAAGTTGAAAGTTGAACAATTTTAAGGTTGAAATTAAAAATCATCGTAAATCACTAATAATCACTAAAACAGCAAAATTATGAAGCACTTATTTTTAATGGGTTTGGCTCTTTTGGCGTTGAATTTGAACGCGCAAGAAGTGGCACCGGAAGATTTGATTAATCAAGGAAACGCCTCGTATCAGGCAAAAGATTACAAAGCCGCATTTGAAGCATATTCAAAAGCATTACCATTGTACGAAGCCAAAGGTATTCCTGATAAAAATGTCTATTATTCAACGTATTACAACGCTGCGGCAAGTGCTCAAAAAGCAAATTTGATTGACGAATCAATTCCTTATTTCGAAAAATCAATTGAATTTGGCTACAAAGAGTCAGTACCATACGAAAAATTGGCAAAAATCTACAACGATAAGAAAGATTTGGATAAGATGGAAAACATTCTAAACGAAGGTCTTGAGAAATATCCAAATGACGAATCGTTAAAAAAACTGCTTAGTACATGCTACACTAAAAGAGCAACTCCTATCTACAAAAAAGGTGCAAAAATCAAATCAGACGCTAATAAAAGTGGCTTGAGCCAAAGCGATGTTGACGCTTACAATGCTGAACTTGAAAAATCGAAGGCTGAATTTGAAAAAGCATTGCCAATTGCTGAAAAAGCATACGAATTGAACGATAAAAACGAAAATGCAATTAAGATTTTGATAAACATTTACACAAGTCTTGATATGCAAGACAAAGCTGAGGCTTTGAAAGCTAAAACACAGAAATAGAGATTATTGTCATAATTGTAAAAATCCTCAGGCGCTATGCGCTTGGGGATTTTTTATTTATTTCACCATCTGCCTTTGCAACAATCTGTCTTCGGCTAATTTTTCGTATTTAGTGTTAGGTTTGCCATAGTTGGCGTATGGGTAGATGCTAATGCCACCACGTGGCGTAAAAAGCCCTAAAACCTCAATGTATTTAGGTTTCATAAGTTGCACAAGGTCTTTCATTATGGTGTTTACACAATCTTCGTGAAAATCGCCATGATTTCGGAAACTAAATAGATATAGTTTCAAACTTTTGCTTTCAACCATCTTATGGCCAGGAAGATACATAATTTTTATTTCGGCAAAATCGGGTTGTCCGGTGATGGGGCAGAGCGTTGTAAACTCAGGGCAATTGAATTGCACCCAATAGTCATTTTCCGGGTGTTTGTTTTCAAAAGTTTCTAATATATCCGGATTATAATCAGTTAGATATTCGTTTTTTTTGCCAAGTGATTTTAATCCTTCGTTTTCGCGATTATTTGCCATATTGTTTGAATTTAAAAATGTTGTAATTTATTTGATTATCGTAGGCGTCTTCGCCTTCAATATGTTTTGTGAATCTAACAACGCGTATTGTAACTGGTAGAATTACAATTTCATACGCTGTTTTTAGAACTATCTGTGAAATTATTAGCGATGGCATTTCGCTCCAAGGCACAACAAATGAAAGCGCAAGAGGAAAGAAGATAAGCGAATCGGCAGTCTCGCCAAATATGGTGCTGACAATCGCGCGAACAGGAAATCGTTCGCCTTTCGATTTTATCTTCATTCGGCTCATAACATACGCATTGACAAACGACCCGGTGATAAATGCGGCAAACGAAGCAGCCGCAATGCGTGGTGCAAGTCCAAAAATGGCGTGAAATCCAGATTGGTTGTCCCAATATGGAGCCCCCGGAATGGCATCGGCTAATGCGCCAAATAGCACAAACAAAAAATTCATTGCAAAGCCAATCCAGATGAGCATTCGAGTACGAGCATAGCCCCAAACCTCGCATACACAATCGTTGATGATGTAACTTATAGGAAAAACCA